>SHMU01000022.1 GCA_008080765.1 Promethearchaeota archaeon
GGTTAATTGCACGTTCTCTTCTCCTTGCGAGGGTCTCTTTCTCTACTAGTGTATAGTATGCGAGGTATTTAAAAGGAGGGGGTCCGTTACTTTAGTGATGTATAATGCGGAAGATCTCACCCACAGCATAAACCATGTAGATGCTCTGCGAAATTCATCCCCTCCATGAATGGAGGGGACTTCTTTCGCAATTAGTTAAAAAATTAAGGAGGCTTTCAGTTTTTTAGTTTTTTTAAACTTTAGGTCTAAAAGGAATTAATATTTATTTTTTTCGTTCTTTATATAAAATATGGATGAGGGACCAAATCGACAAAAGAAAGCTGAAAAAACATCACCAAAGAATTCTTCGACCAAATCAATTCAAGGGACATTCGAGCCTCGCTGGAGTCATTATTTTGTCTATGAATTCGAAAATAAGGATAAAATACAACCTATCTTAGACTCTGCGTTCCATAAATTTGCAGAAACACCTATAAATAAAGATGATGCCATGGGCAGGATTAAATATGCATTAATTTCCTATCTGACCTCTACAAAAACAGAAAATGCAAAATTATATTATGCAATCATACGATTTTTAATTGATATTATTGACTATTTTCACCAAGAAGATTTAATCGATTGGATCCACGATAAAGTAATCCCCAATATCGAAAGCAAGTTTCTTTATGAATTAGCATTGTTAGATTTGGTTGAAATTTGTGTAAAATTAGATAAAATCGAGCGAGCACAATTATATATTAAAGAAATTATTAGTAATATTGCGAGCTATCCCTCTTCAGAACAATATAACATTATGAATAGTCTGACACAATTGGTAAAACGAGTAAAATATGTTCAAATACCCTCTTTGTTAGAAATAGTTAAGAAAGGTTTACTGGAATGCGAAGAAAAAACAAATGAAATAACTCATAAAATCCAAATCATCGAATTATTAGAGGATTTACACTATATTGAGGAGGCATTTTCTCGAGTAGTAAAATTGTTGAAAGAAATTCCTCAAGATAGTGTTAAAATTGAAGATCTTAGAAAAATTAAAAAAAGACTCAGCAAAAAACCTCTTTGAGCTCTCTTTGAGCTCTCATCATGTCTTTTCTTAGACATTTTTCATTTTAGTTAAAGGATTGAGAAGATCTTTCGAGTTTATTGAGTGTTTTGATTGGTAGAGTCTCCCAATTCGTTAATTCTTTCTTGGATTCGTTTAGCTTCCCTTAACTTGATTTCTTGCTCTTTTTCGCTGAGTTCTTTTTCCTTTAACTCCAGCTCAACTTGTATTAGTTGTCGTTTCATTTCTAATAATTTTTCTTTTCTTTCTAAAACCTTTTGCTTTTCTTGGAGTTCCTTTTCTTGGAGTTCCTTTTCTTTTTCTTCCAGTTCTAATTTTTTTTTCTGCAGTTCTAAATCCTTCTCTTTCAATTGTTTTTCTTTATCAATGATTTCTTGTTTTTTCTTTTCTAAACTATATTCTTCAGTGGTCTCTTCTGCAGATGTTTCTTCCTCTTTAGGAACATTTTCAGTTGCTATTTCTTCTATTTTTTCTACAGAAACAATTGATTTTAGCACATCATCAATTTTTTTCTTAAGAACATCATCATCAAGATGCTCTTCAGCAAAATTACCGAGGATTTTTGTGGTGACTGAAGGCTTTTTCTTTCCGATCGCTTTAAGCGCTTGTATCGCTTTTTCCTTAACATAATCTTTTTCATTTGATAATTTGCTAGCAACAAGCTGAATTTTGTTTTCATCGGTTATTTCCTTATCTCCGCCCACAATGAATATTAATAATTGTAATGCAGCTTCTTTTACATTAGGATCCTCATGTTTTAGTAATCCCTCAATATAAGGTAAAAATAAATCGTGTTCTACCTCTACAATTGGTTTTAAGAGAAGGAGAAAAGAATAACGTAGTACACTATCTCTTTTTGAGAGATTTTCTAATAGGGAAGGAACATTAATGATTTTATGTTCGATTAGAAAGCGTAATACTGTCTTACCACCGTGGATTGAGAGGATAGCTTCTAAAATATCTTCCAATTTATTTAACCCCTCTTTGCTAGATGGATCATGCAAATATGTTCTAATTGCATCTACAGCATCATCAATTCTTCCTTCATTTACTAATTCCTTTATAATTTCAATTTTTTGTTGTTTTTCTTGGTCTTGCTTATCATCTTCAACCATATTTTATACCCCTTTCCAAAACGTCTTAGATACTTTATTATTAAGTTAACTTATCAACTCCATTTAGACCAGATCCAGATGGATTACATAATATTTATTGTAAATATAGTCTAAAAAGTCAATTATTTTCTTAAGATCCCGAAACCTTAACGGAACCTTAATATTCTTATCATTATAATTATGTGTTCTGGTATTAATACTTAACTTTATCAACAAATCATTATACACATTTTTATCTATATGAATATTCTCGCATAAATCTGATAGTTCAAATAAATCTTTGGGAAATTTTCTCCAGAAATAATGGTTATGGTTTTCTATTTCAACCTCTTCATCCTCTTCTTCTGTGCTTATGGTGTAATCCTCACTCACTTGTGAAGCGACATCGAAAGGAACACTTATTTGAACATCAACCGCAGAATCTTCAGAGTTCATTTCAATTTCTACTTCAGAAAATGAGAGATGAGCATATAACTTGAGCATTCCCTCTATCAATTCTAAAGATTCTATTTTTTCCCTATTTGCATTACAAATGGCATATCCTTCATTTAAAAAGATAACATGCAAATAGTCCCCATATTTAATTAATACGTGATTTTGTGTTCTGAAATACTCAATGGGTTCTCCTTGTTTAATTTTTTCGTTGATTATTTTATCAACTTCATCCCAATTTTTGAATGTTAAAAACTTATTCAACCTTCGATAATTTTCGTGAAAATATATATCCAAAAAATCAATCAAGTATAAATAACTATCAGAAGGACGATACACAACCGTTTTTCCTTTAAAATATCGCTCTACCACTCCTTTATGAACGCTATAACAAAATTTGGGAAGATCCTCAATTCCCAAACCATTTTTGATTCTCAGTTTTAAGAGAAATCTCCGTGTACACATCGGATTGAGCGTGCATGCTATCCTATCTACTTGACATTCTTTAAAACATAAATCATTTACTCGTTTAATTAGTAGATCAATCAATTCCGAATTAAACCTTTCATTGATGGGGTTTTGTAAAAATTTGTAGATATCTTGCTCAGATAAAGGCATTGTATTTATGAGTCCTCTTTCTCTTAAAATGGTTAATTGGTATATTTGAAAATTAAATTAATACTTTTTTAATATAACAAAAAATTTTGAACCTAATAATTCTTTCCACCTCTCAAACAAAATGATATTTATATTTACAAGAAGAAATTATAAAAACCAAAGTGCTTTTAATTATTAAATTAATAAAAAACAAACTATAAAAAAAGATAATGCTATTATAATCTTAATAGATTTACTATAACAGATTAAAAAATTTTTCTCTCTCATGTTAAGGCAGATACATATTTTTCAAAAAGATAGCATGATATTTACACATACCTTCGCTTTAGCTTTGGGCAAAGAGGAAATTCAAAATTTAATTACCACAAGTGAAAGTAATAGTTTAGACAAAAAGGAAAAAATCATTCAACAGACGCTTTCTAATTATCAAGTATTCGAAGCGACCAATCAGGATTTACGCTATTTTTTTATTACTGATTTAGTAGATAAATTAGAATTCTTAAAAGATATCATAAACAAGGCTATTATAAAGTTTGAAGATCTATTTCCAGATCTTGCAGAGATTGATGAGTATGAATCATCAAAAGAGATGTACATCTCCATTTTGCATCAATTGCAAGCAGAACTTCATTCTAAAATTGCTCTAATTGGTCCTATAGATGCGGGTAAGACCACTTTATATCAATTAATAACCGATCAACAACAGGAACGAAACATTATGAATTTTGCAAAATCCTCGATTATAAAATTGTATGACCTACAATTTGATATTTGGGATTTTCAAATTAATGATAATTATGCATTATTGTGGTCCAAATTTATCAGCGGCTCTGATATGGTGATTTTTATAATTGATGCTGCAAATTATAATTTAAAAGTTATTAATCATTTTCTCAGCTTAAAAAAACGGGAAAATCCTCAGTCAAAAATGATGGTGATCTTAAATAAACTAGATCTCATAGAAAATGAGGATACCTTTATTGACTTAGAAAAGGAGTTAAATGCTTCTCATCTGCTAAAGGTCTCCTTACAAAAAGAAGCATCAAAATCTACGGTGCTCTCCGAAATTAGCACCATACTTAACCTAAAAACCAAGCTTCCCGATGATTTTGAATCTCTTTTACAAGAAGCGAAACAAATTGAAAAAGAACGAAATTATGGAAAAGCTTTGGCAAAATATAAAGAACTCATACGATATGTGAGCAATTATCAAGATTTTACTCAGATTGCCCGATTGGAGCAAAAAGCAGAAGAACTGGAACAGAAACTTAGGGAACAAGCGGAAATTAGAAAAAAAATTGAATTAAAAAAGAAATTTGCGCCTCCTGCCCAAATTAAATTCGAAAAGAAAGTAAAAGTGAAAAACTTCTCCAAGAAAAAACCACAAGAAGTAGAACAAGCAAGCAGGAAATTAAAACCCTCAGATATAAAGTTAGATATTTCTGTTCTTAGAAATACTCAAGAACGCATTACGAGCGTGAAACAGAAGCAAGTGGAGCTCTCTGGAGAGGAGTCTTCTACCGCAGCTCCTAAACACGAGGAAAAAAGTAAAGTTCATCCAGAAGACGAGTATGAAGATATTAGTGAGGTTCCCGATAAAGCTGTGTTGCTTCAGAAAATGATAGAGAGCAGAGGAAGTAATCTAAGTCTAAAACTTTGCTCTCAATTTATTGAGGAGATGAATCAATCTCTTCAAAGAGATCTGCGTTTGAGTGATTTAAAGATAGCTGCAGATAACTTCCTATCATTAGAAAAGCATTAATAACAATACAGACACAAATGTTGCAGAAAATCTGGACAATTCTAATTAGGCGTTCGAACATATAGTTTTTGGAATTTGAAAAATAAAAAAATTCTCTTAGGTTAATTCTAACAAGAAACACTAAAGTAAGCTATAAATTCTCTCTGGATATGACTCAAATTAAGGATTTAAAAAAGCGCTTCTCTAACATTAAAAAAATTGATTTTATAAACAATCTACTTCGCTGGGATCAGCAAGTCTACATGCCTGAAGGTGCCAACAAAGGAAGGGCAGAATTAATTGCTTTTATGAATTCACTTAAGCATAAGAAATTGGTATCAGAAAAGACAGGGAGATTAATAAAAAAAGCAGAGCAAGTGTCCAATTTAAATCTGATTGAGACTGCAATATTGCGGGAAGCAAAAAGAGCTTATAGTAAAGCGATAAAAATTCCAATAGATTTAGTTAAGAAAATTGCTAAGAGTGTTACAATAGGACATAAAATTTGGGAACATGCACGAGAAAAAAATAATTTTTCACTTTTTCAACCTATACTCCAGCAAATAATAGAGCTTAAAAAACAATATGCAGAATTAATTGATTTAGGTTCTTCGCCATATGATTCATTAATTGATGATTATGAACCTGGAGCCACCTCTGCTTGGATTCAATCATTGTTTGATGAATTAAAACTGCAATTAATCTCTATATTAAAAAAAATTCTTAAATCTAATAATGGTCCCGACGATGCTATTTTACATCGCTACTATCCTTCAGAAAAACAATGGCAATTTAGCATAGAGCTTATTGAAAAATTAAACTTTGATTTTAATATAGGCAGACAAGATAAATCCGTCCATCCCTTTACGATGCCCCTTTCTGAAACAGATATAAGAATTACTACAAGGATCAGAGAATATTATCTTCCGGCATGCATATTTGGTACAATTCATGAATGCGGACATGCATTATACAATATGGGATTCATGGAAGAGATTCATTCCACTAATCTTGCAGAAGTCACCTCTCTGGGAATTCATGAATCGCAAAGTAGACTATGGGAAACGATTATAGGAAAAAGTCAAGAATTCTGGAACTACTTTTATCCTCTCTTACAATCATATTTTCCCAAAAATCTACAGAAGTTTCCCCAAGAGAAATTTTATAGAGCACTTAATAAGGTGGAACCTTCTCTTATTAGAGTTGAAGCAGACGAAATTACATACCCCCTTCATATTATCATACGATTTGAAATAGAAAAAATGATTTTTGAAGATCACGTACAAGTAGGGGAATTGCCCTCTATATGGAATGAAAAAATGAACGATTTACTGGGTATCAACCCACCAGATGATGCATTGGGGATTTTACAAGATGTCCATTGGTCGGGAGGTGCTTTTGGATATTTCCCCAGTTATACCTTGGGTAATTTGTATGCTGCTCAGATCTTTTCTTATGCGAAAGAACAGATTCCAAATCTGCATGATGAAATCTCTCAAGGAGAATTCTCACATCTCCTCAAATATTTGAGAGACCATATTCATCAATATGGAGCAATCTATTATCCTCATGATTTAATAAAACGAATTAATGGAGATGCTCTTAATATTAAATATTTTATCACGTATTTAAAAGAAAAATATTATCGAATTTTTAAAATTTAAGTTAAAAAAATAAAAGGAATCTCTCTCCTTAGGAGATATCTTGCCAAGATCCAAGTATGTGTTAGATATTTTCAACAATTGTTGCTTCTGAGACACCGCCGCCACCGCATAAGGTAGCAAGCCCGTAAGAACTATTTCTTCGTTTCATTTCATGGATAAGGGTCACAATTATTCTTGCTCCAGTACATCCTACAGGATGTCCGAGCCCAATTCCCGAGCCATTTACATTTGTCTTTTCGAAATTCCAACCCAATTCTTTTCCAACAGCTACATATTGTGCAGCAAAGGCCTCATTGCATTCAACTAAATCGAGGTCTTCATATTTCATATTAGCTTGCTTAAGGGCAAGAGGAGTACTATACATCGGACCCATCCCCATAAATTTCGGGTCATTTCCTATTTTAGAGATGGTCACAATCTTTACCAAGGGTTCTAAGCCTAATTCTTCTGCCTTTCCTTTAGTGGTCAATAACAAAATGCATGCGCCATCATTGATTCCTGAAGAGTTTCCCGCAGTCACGGTTCCATCTTTTTTGAACACAGGACGGAGCCCTTTAAGGTCTTCCATTGTCAAGCCTGGTCGAAAATGCTCATCCTTATCGAATGTATATGCTTTTCTGCGGGTCTTTACCTCCACGGGAATTATCTCTTCTTTAAATTTACCCGACTTGGTCGCCTCTTCGGCATTGTTATGGGAGGCAAGAGCGGCTTCATCTTGCATCTCTCTTGTGATATTATATTTTTCTGCAACATACTCTGCCGTCATTCCCATAATATATCCTTCACCAAAGACTTTACTACCCGCATGCAAGCCCTCCATTATTCCATCTTTCATCTCTTGATTACGGAGCCGTGCACCCCAACGCGCTGAAGGGAGGTAATAGCTTACATTGCTCATACTTTCTGCACCTCCTGCCAATACTATATCTCCATATCCCAATTGAAGATCCATCATTCCAGCTCTTACTGCCTCCATTGCGGAAGTACATACTCTATTAATCGTCATTGCAGGTACTTCCTTAGGAATCCCCGCTAATAGAGATGCTACTCTTGCAACATTCATCTCTTCTTGGGGCTCCATACAACATCCCGACTTCACATCAGCAATAATCGACGGATCTATTCCTGTCGTCTCAATACAATCTTTAATGCAGAAGCTTAATAATTTACTCGTATTGTAGGGTAATAATGATCCCCCAAAACTTCCTATTGCTGTGCGTTTTGCATAGCATATTACAATATCCTTATCTGACATTCCTTATCATTCATTTAATCCTTATTATTATGTATTAGTATTTTAAATATCCAATAAATTTTTTTAAAGCTTAAGTACTCGAAAAATCGAAATTATAATTGCAGCTATTAATAAATTCTCTGGTTTAATTATTTTATCGAAGAAGTATTAAGATAAAAGTGCTAAAACAACTTAAAAATAGCTATTCTAAAAGATGATTACAAATAAATATTTTAAAATATAATGAAAGAAATTAAAGAATTAACATTTTTGGTTATTTTATTTATTTATTTATTTATTTATTCAAGCGCCTCTAAAAACAATTCTACCAGATCCTTCATTTTTAAGCCAGAATTCAATACTTCAATAGCTTCTGAGAGATTTCTAAAACAGAATGGACAAGTGCTCACTAAGTATTTTGCTTGAGTCTCTTCTGCTTCTTTAACTCTATTTTTTGCCATTTCCAAAGATAAATCGGGGAAAGCTTTTTTTAATCCGCCACCAGCGCCACAGCACATAGAAGCTTCTCGATGTGTCTTCATTTCTACTAGATTCGATATCTTGTTCAAAATATTTCTCGGAGTGTCGTATACTCCACTATGTCGCCCCAAATGACAAGGATCATGATAAGTCACCAATTGATGTCTATTTTTTAGCTCAATATCCTTATTTTTGAGTATTTTTTCCAAGTACTCAGCTGTGTGGAAAATTTGAATATCTTCTAACAAGTCTCCATAGTCCTTCTTTAATGTTCTATAGCAACCGGCACAGCTAGTAATAATTGTTTTAATATTATATTCTTTAAACATTCGCACATTAAGAGAGGCTACTTTATTAAACGCTTTCCGATTGCCCGTTCTCACAGCAACACTACCACAACACACCTCGTTCTGTCCAAATATTCCAAAATCTATATTTAATATATGAAGAATTTTGGCTGTAGTCCTCGCAACAGTTTGAATTTGAGGTGTAAAAGCTGCTGTACAGCCAACAAAATATAAAACTTCAGCGTGTTCTTTAGTTAAATCTTTGATCTGAAAATTTAAATCAGTCTTCCATGTATTTTTATCATCATTGTTCCGCTGATATGGATTCAATTGCGTCATTAGGGCATCATTCATTGAGTTGTGGGAATCAAGGCCATACCCTGCCTCAACTAAATCTGCCCTTAGCGCCTCAAAACTAATTACTTGCTCCATCCATCGCCCATTCGCAAAATCAATATATTCATTATGAGAATTATGGCAGAAGTCTTCACATGCTCCACATAGCGAGCATTGAAATATGATCTCACTAAGTTCTGACGATAATTCTAGGTCTCCCCAAAACAACCCCTTAAGAAGTAGATTTTTCCCTCGCGCAAAAAATGGTTCGAAATTGGGAGTACAATCTGTTTTATAAACTGGACATACATAATAATAATTTTTTTCGGGCCAATTGGCAACTCGACATTGTCCACAATGAACACATGATAATGCTGCCTCTTTTACTTTCATTAAATTATTTAATTTCATTTCTTGTCTACTCAATTAGATCACCATTAATACTTTTCTCCTAAATAAAATTTTCCGGGAGATAATATTTTATTGGGGTCCAATGCTTTTTTTAGCGTAATCATAAAATTATAGTATTCTGGTGTTAGTGCTCCAGAATCAACTAGACTCCTTCCAATAATTTCACCCATCCAATAATGAATACCTCCTAATTCCTTTATTTGGGAAATAATCATATCTTTCCACAACTCAAATTGAACTTTTCTGTTGGTAGGGTCGGAATGAATTGCTAATCCCCCTGTCACATCAATATATGAAGGATGGCATCCAAAAGCAATAAAATTGGCGCCTCCGCCCCCTATTTCCCATAATTTTTTAGTATTTACATTGGACCATTTTTCATACAATTTCACATACTCCGGAAGCTGATAGGTGGGACATTTAAGGCATGTACCTAATGAGGTACCCTCGGGACCATATAATCCCCAATAAATATGTGCCCATTGCCAACGTCCATTTTCTTCATAAAACCATTTTCCTAAATTTCCCTCCCCTATAGTATCCCCTAATTTTCTCATATTTTCTTTAGAAGCTACTTTTTCAATTTTCTCCACATTATGCTCTAATTCTTTTTGAGAATTTGCAGTTGTTGTATAAAATAGGATACTGCCTTGAACATTGGCATTCGCTAAATTTTTTTTAATTTGGAACATAGTGAGTAATTTTGTATATCCTTCAGTATAATAATAGAAATCATGGAGAGGATATCCTCGATGTTGCCATTCAGTCATCACTTCAGTTGCTATCGTAATTTCTCTTTTGGTTTTATTGGTAGTTATATCATAAGTACTATAGGCAGCATACTCAGGAAGGGGATAGAGATTTAATGAGGCTTTGGTTTTAATACCGTGAATTCCTACATCTCCTAAAAAGATCCCAGAATAATCCGGTCCTAAACCAAATCGCGTAAAAGGTTTTTCACAAAAGGAATTAGCTTTCGCCCCAGTATAGATTATTTCCCCCGTTGGTAGAACAACTTCAAGTCCTACACATTGTTCAGTCACATTACCATACATAGCAGCCCCACCTCCCCCTACTGAATTATTTGAGAGGCCCCCTCCTACGGTCGCTGAGAAGCCCGAGGCAGGCCCAGTAGACCCCGTATAATATCCACTCTCTATAGTACTGAGCTTTTTGCATAATTCACTCCAAGAGATTCCCACTTCAACAGTTACTATATAGTTTTTGAGATCAATATCCAATACCTTATTCATTCGTGTGAGATCAAGGACAATACCTCCATCTCCTATAGGTTTTGACCCTCCCGTTAAATCAGCGCCTCCACCGCGAGGAATTACTCTAATTTGTTCTTGATTTGCAATCCTTAAAATCTCAGAAATTTCTTGTGAAGTTTTCGGTCTTACAACTATATCTGGTATACCTTGCAACACAGTATCACAATTCATTGAGTAAGAATAACAAATTACTCGAGAGATTGATGTATACTTTGTCCCTACGATATCTTCAATTTTCTCATATGCATTCTCAATTGAACCCATATCTTTTTGTCCTCAAATTTAATTAATAATTAAAATAAAAAATTTTATTTTAAAATTACTCCATTAGGAAGTGTTTGATCACATTCCACATAAAATCCTCCTAAATCCCTTTGAGCATCTTTGAGAACATCATGACAAATATCATATTTAGAAGCCTTGGATTTTATATAATCTGTTTTAACTCCAAATTTTTTCGTAAAATTATCCCATTTCATATCTGTTCGGGTTAATTGGCGTAAAGCAAATTTAGAATTATCTGCAATGTCAGGAATTAATTTTAAATTAAATAATGGCATATTTTCAACCATCCCCTTGGGATCCATACCCGGGGGGTCATCAAGAAGCTGTCCTTGTATTTCTAAAAACGTAATATCCTTTCGAGTTAGACTTCCATGCACAATTTTTTTTTCTTCGCTCATTTCAATTGGTGACAACTTGATATCACACAATTTTTTCGGGTAACCCCAGATTTCTCTTCCAGCAGCCAATGCTTCATCGGAATCCACATAAATATTTAACACGAAGGCTCCGTGCTGATTTTTGTATTCACAATTGAGCAAAATTAAATTTTCATAATACGGTCCAACTGTAGAATCAGGATATTCCGAAAAAAAAATGGCATCAAATCCATACTCTATTGGCTTTAATTCGGGAGGCAGAAACTTTTCTTTTATGCCGGAGATGCATCTGAATAGTAAAACGATTGCCCTCATATTTGGGTAACTATATGGAGGTGGTGGAAATAAACCGCATTGTCTGGGCATTGAATAATCAATTCTTCGTTGATAATCTGTCACTTTTAGAATCCTCCCTTATTCTCCTCCTAAATCAAATCTCGTAAAAAAACTTGTATCTGTTTTTTCTACTGCATTGGCTAATTCCATGGCGGCTCGTGCATATCTCATCGCTAAACTCATATCACCCTCAAGTTTTAATTTCCCTTGCATAAGACTTTGAATTGGATCGATTTCTTTAAATGCTAAATGACGCCATGTTAAGAAAGGAGCACTCAAAGTCATTATTGGCTCTCTAGGAGGTTTTTCCCCGGGAGAGAGTATTTTAATCCCTAAACACTTTCCATTTTTTAAATCTAAAAAACTCACTATATCATCTTCAATTTCCCCAGAAGCTTCCATTACAAACACCATTGCCCCCTCAAAATCTATCCCCCAGCCTTTTGCAGCTTCTTGATAACTTGGAGTATTATTTAATGCTTCACAGTATTCTGCAGCCCACTTTTTACCTATTTCTTTTAATTCATCAAATTTTACCATCTTTAAAACGACCAATATTTTTGGTTATTGTTTATTATTATGTTATTTACTTTGTATTTAAATATTATTCGTAAACATATTATTTATAAATAACTTCATAAAATATATACATATAATCTTGAGAAAAAAATTATCTTATGACAATTAAAAAAGAAATAATATTAAGTACAAGAGTAGATAAAAATTTGCTTAAGCAATTGGATATCTTTTCTAAAAAATATAATCAATCTAAAAGCAAAATACTACGCAATGCATTACAATATTATATTAGATTTGCCCAAAAAGACAATTTGACCAAAGTTCCCTATATCATTTTTACAAAACGAGAGTTCCAAGAATTGATAGACAAACTTACAATTGATGATTTGAGAAATTTAGCTGAACATTCATATGAATCAGCAAAATTGATAAGAAAGGATTTTGTTAAACAATTTTTTCAAACAGAAAATGAAGTTGCTATATTTTTGAAACCAAGGAGTATGATGACCAGTCTACAGCATTTCCTATTCGATTATACAGGACAAAACTGGATGAGTAGTATAAAACAATATTTTCATAAAAAATACTATTATTTCTCCGGAAAACATGTATTTAATAAAAATTTCTCGATTTATATCACATATTTTCTCGATAAATTTATGGACGAGTATAAGTATGACTTGATTGATTCTACTTTACGAGAGAAGTTTATATATTTGGTTTATAGACAGAGAGATTAGAAAGCCGAAAACATGAAAGGAAGAAGGATTATATGTGTTGAAACTTATTATAATCACCTTCAATTAGTTTCTTCTTTAATTATCAAAGCAATTATTAAGAAGGTTATGATTTAGAAATTGGAATTTTAAATAAAAAGATAGCACCTTTATTTCTTCCCTCAGATTCAGCCCAGATCTCTCCCCCATGGTTTTTAATAATCTTTCTTGAAAGATATAATCCTAATCCTGTCCCATTTGTGTTAATATCACTATTCTTGATTACTCTATTAAAATGAGCAAAGGGTTTAAATAAATGATCTTTTTCTCCATTTGACAAACCAATTCCATTATCTTTTATTGAAAAGAGGATATTAAACCCTTCTCTCTTGGTATGAATTTTAATGACACCATTTTTAGGTGTATTTTTAATAGCATTCGTTAATAGATTTCCCAGCACGCTATAAATTTGCTTTCTATTGCATACTACAAGTAAATTATTGGGAATATCAAGAATTATTTTTAGTGATTTTAACTTTGTTTGTGAATCCAACTCTTTCACGCTTTTTTTAATAAGAAGGGAAAGATTTACGGCTTCTTTTCCGAAAGAAGGATCTGTCAATTGCTGTTTTGAGCGTTCTAAGATAGTTTTTATATTTTCATTTAATTTTTCGCATCCTTCTTTAATATAATGAAGCATACTTAGAGTTTTTTCACTAAATTCTTCTTTATGAAATGTTAAAAGCATATCTGTATACCCTTTGATTGATATAAGCGGGGTTTTAAGATTATGAGAGGCATCGCGCAAAAGTTCAGTTCTCATTTCAATCAATTGGGTTAAAGTTTCTTCTGTTTTTTTCTCTTGGGTTATGTCTTTGATATCGCATACAACACCATCAAATTGACCGTTTGCATCAAGGAGAGGTGCTGCATTGATAGAAAGTAATATCGGGTTACTG
The DNA here is from genome assembly GCA_008080765.1 of Promethearchaeota archaeon. Classification (GTDB taxonomy): domain Archaea; phylum Asgardarchaeota; class Lokiarchaeia; order Sigyniarchaeales; family SOKP01; genus TEKIR-8. The sequence continues at coordinate 13,851 of SHMU01000022.1, forward strand.
CCGTTCGTTTGGATTGAATGTTTTATATTAAATACGGGATTCAAAGTATTTTTGACAATAGCAAATGGCAATTCAGTTTTTAGATAGGAATTTCCAAAAAGATCCCTTATCTGCCATTGATCATCATCAAACATTCTTTTCTGGATTTCGTTTTTAGAAATCCCTAAAACCCCTATTGCGTGAGAATTTGCATAGATGATTTGTCCTTCTCTATTGAGCACCACAATTCCTGTGGGGCTTGTTTCGATAATTTTTTGAAGAATGTCCTTAGTAAAAGTTAATCCTCTATTCAATAAATACCACTTCTCAATTCATATCTTTTTAGTTATAAATGGGTATTATGTATTATTAAAGATGATATAAGTATATAAATGAATATCCATCTTCTTTAATCTCTTTGACGATTTTTCCCTAAAATACTCCTATATCCTTCTTACACATGGCAGTAAAAGTTTACGGCAGAAATGACTTATATTTTGACAGAAAGCTAGAAATTTTAATTCTTAATAAATTCATAAGAGCACATAAATTCTCACAATAGCTGAGAGGTCATAAAATAGTTGAAAGGTATGAAAGTTTTTATATTGTAATTATTTCTATTAGAATATTAAAAGGTAGTTTAGAAAATACTTGTTTTTTTGTATGTCAGAATATTATCCCCTTCAACTTGATCTGAAAATTATATTCGTTGGTAATGGTGGTGTCGGCAAGACATCGTTAACGAATGCCATTATGGGAAGAGATATCTCAGAAAAATATCTTCCCACAATTGGCAGTACAATAGATAAAAAAGAATATTACTTAGAGGAGAAAGAAATAACTATAGCAGCAAATCTATGGGATTTGGGTGGTCAGCGCAAATTTAATCCGTTAAATCCTTCTTTCTTTAGAAATACCGATGTCGCCATGGTAGTAGTAGATGTAAGTGAGCCAGAAAAATCTATCGTAAATTTAAAAGAGAACTATTTAGACCCCCTCGTGCAACAACAAATTGGGGAGAGTATTATCATTATCGTTGGAAATAAAATTGATAAAGATTTTAATGAGAAATTGTTAAAAGAAGTATTAGATCAAGAACGACTGGGAGGATTTCCAATCATTTTTACATCAGCACTTAACAGAACTAACATTTCAAATCTTATTCATTTTGCAATATATAGTTATTTAGTAGAAATGAGTGAGGATTTAATGGAAAATAAAGTAGATATTTCTTTTCACGACTTTTTAGAAGTAGTCAATAGAAGTAAAGAGGAGCTGGACAATATTCCCGTGAACGTCGCTGAAATTAATTCAAAAACAATTAAGCAAACTGCTCCATTAAAAATATCAGAGAGGCGCGAAGAAGAGAGAGAATTAGAGCTTGAAAAATTACAATTTCTACGAGAAAGATTAGAAGATCTGAATGCGATAAAAGAACAGATAAAACTCTCTTTTAAAAAAAACATTTCCAACGTAGAAAGTCTTATTGCGAGTTTAAAAAATACTCCAATAGAAACTCTGACAAAAAAAATCGACCAAACATTAGAACAGATAAACTTTTTTAAAGATGATTTCGAACTTAAACTAAATTCATTACTCGAAATAACTCAATTGGAGGATAGACTCTTTTAATGCCTGATGAATTAGAAAAATTAAAAAAACTAGATAAAAAAATAAAGACGCAAGAAAAGGATTTTCGAGACAAAATTAAGGACCAAAAAAAGGAATTTGCAGAGATTATTGACGAGCAGAAGAAATATATGATGGAATTCTTTGAAAAGTTTGAGAGTCTCTTAAAACAGCAGGAAAAGGATTTTCGAGACAAAATATCTTCCCAAGAGAAGGATTTTTCAACGATTATGCAAGGACAGAGATCCTACGTTAATAAATTGGAAGAAAATGTAGAATTATCCGTAAAAAAGATTATAAAAAATATTGATAATCATAAGAAAATTACTAAGGATTTAATTAATGAACTAAAAGAGCAACTGATTCAGGATAAAAACGTATTGAATACAAAAATAGAAGAACTTCAATCACAGCAAGATGTTCTCAAGATTTCCTATACGGTTAACGAAGCCAAGTTAGTTGAGAAAGTGAAAGAGGTGATAAAAAAAGAAGTAAAAGAAGCCGTAAAAGAGCAAGAACGGGAAATTTTGATGAAAGTCTGGATTGATGAATTAAAAGAGATCATTTCTGATTTTGAAAAATTGAAAACTATGAAACCCGATGAATTTAAGCTCCAACTTAATGAAATTAGTAGTTGTATTCAAATGTTCAAAAAAAAGCTCTTTTGACCTTTCTTTCAAGCTATCTATATTTCACTCAGTGGGGTATCTAAAGACTGAAAAAAGGGAGAAAAAAAGAGAGATGAATTGACCCTAATCCCGAAGCTTAGGAGGGGGAACAGAAACCGTTCTTTTTCCTTCTAAAAGAGATATCGCAGTTTCTGGGCAGAAATGAGCGCATATTCCGCACCCAATGCACCAGTCAGCATTTCGTACTGCCTTATTATCCTCATTTAATTCGATAGCGTCAACAGGACACCGCTCAACACATGTTCCACAACCCACGCATAAGTCTTCATCTATTTTAGAGAGGAAATTAGTGGCATTTACCATAGGGAGCACTCCATTCTTCCATAGTACAAAGGTGCCGCAGCATTCCTTACAGCAATTACACACACTTGTTTCATCACGCTCAATATTACCATGTGGATGATATGCTTTATGAACCAAGCCAGCCTCTTCTGATTTTTCCAAAATTTCTAAAGCTTCTTCTTTAGAGATTAATCGGCCAAATCCTTGAGAAGAAACAAAGCGAGCGCTTTTTCCAAACGTAAAACAAGTTTCTCGAAGATCAGTGATCTCACATGAATTTCCTAACAGATCTTGATGCTGTCGACAAAAGCAATGCCCAACTGCGATATCATCAAATTTTGTGATGATATTTTGTATTTTTTTGGCGGGAAGAACTTGCTCTTCGGGTGGGTCAATTTCTTCATTAATTTCAATGGTAATTTCTTTTCCTTGAATATTTTCAAAAACAGGAACTGTTCTATCTATGGGGGGTACTTGTTTGAACATAGGTAACATAACATCATATTTCTCCTGAATTACATCCTTGACTTCTTCAAATAATGTATTAAATAATACCGCAATTTTTTTTTCTTTCTCAGTATATTCAATTTTTTTCATATACGTATATTCAAACACACCCACATTAAATAATGGCAAAAGACGATATACCATTACTCCTGCCGAGCTTGGTTGTTTAAAGAGAGCACCCTTCGCAGCTAAAGAATTAACAATCGGTAAGATATCTTCTTCTTTCATCTCTGTTTTATCTAATAGCTGTTCCATGTTCAATGAAGGGCGTCGTTTAAATGCTTTAATAATGAAGTCAATTTCCTCTTCGCTATAAAGAAGATGCATGATTTCCATCAGTGTATCGGTGACCGGAAAGGGAAGCATTCCCGTCTTGATTATTATTTGTGCTGCTTTTTTATATTTTTTTTCAGACATTATTTTCTTTTTTACTTCTATATTCACATTTTTTTAATTTCTATAAAATTAGCATAGCATTATATAATAGTTAGTGTGTTATTTTAAAAAAATCTCATTTTATTAAAGAATAATATTATTAGATAAAAGAGTCTATAAAGAGTCATAAATTTATTTTAACAAGCAATTTTAATATTGAAAATATTTATATTTTCTCTTTGTGAGAAAATCTCTGATAATTAGGTGATTGGAGTTTTTAGCATTGTTCAATTTGATTCAAAGAAGAAAAATACTGTCAAATTTCCTTTTTTAGGCTACTTAGGATATATAACTACAAAAATATTTGACAAATTTTCGTTTCTTTCCTTCCTTGCGGATAAATTAGAGACTCTCAGGTTGGAAGAGAGACTAAATCATATTACTATTAAAAACCCTATCTTTATTACGGGACTTGCACGCTCCGGAACCACTATTATGCTTGAAATGCTTAGCCAGCATCCCGATGTGGCAACTCATCAATATAAACATTTTATCATGCCCTATATCCCCTATATTATTGAATTACTTTTGGCTAACCTCAATATTCAATCCAAGACCACGGAAAGAATTCATCAAGATGGAATTCAAATTGACCACAATTCACCCGAGGTGGTGGAGGAAATGTTTTGGCAACAGTTCTTTAAAGGCAGTCATCGAGAAGATTTTTCGGACTATTTAGGAAAAGAGACTACTCACCCGCAATTTGAAACATTTTATAAGAATCATATCAAGAAGTTGTTGCTCAGCCAAGATGCTTCCCGTTATCTTACCAAGAATAATTATAATATAACGAGATTGGAATATTTATTGAAATTATTTCCAGATGCTCGGATTATACTAATGATTCGTAATCCCATTAATCAAATTGCTTCACTAATTAAACAAACCAGCCTTTTTTTGCATATTGAATATAATCAACCACTCTTTCAAGATTGGTTGAAAATGATTGGACATCATGAATTTGGTAATGGACTTACTTGCATTAATACCGGAGATTCCATAATAATTTCCAGAATTCGCTCCTTATGGAAAAATAAAAAAACCTATGTAACAGGATGGGCGTATTATTGGCGATCTATTTACCAATATGTAGCCAATCAACTCGAGCGTAATGAGTATATTAAAGAAGCAACCTATATTATTGATTATGATAAACTATGTGATGAATCTGAACAAACAATTGATGGGTTAATAAAATTTTTAGATTTAAGTTCTAATAGATTTAACAAAATAAAGAAAAACTACTGCAGCCGACTTCATAAACCAACCTATTACACCCCCAATTTTTCACCTAAAGAATTGAGCAATATAAAAAAAATTACTGAATCCACTGCTAATCGATTTGGATTAGAATTATAAAAGATAATTTCACCAATAGATTTTCTTGATATTGCTCCAAATCGAAAAATAATTCCTAAATAGTGTTCTTATATTGGTCTCTTTCTTTGATAATTCTCTTCAAATCCACAAAAGGTTCTGGAGAGGAAATAGTGGAAGATGATCTGATTTGTTTCTTCCCCGAAATAAATGAAAAAGATTTTTCCATATCAAAATTAAAAAATTCTTTGAAGAAATCATCAAATAATTCCCGAAAATACTCAGATCGAGATGATGATTGGAATGGTTTGACAGAAGGGGTGTCTTGTTGGTTTAATAAGGTATCATAGGCATTTTTTAAGGTGATAAATTGGTTTTTTGCGTTCTCATTTTCCTTGTTTAGGTCAGGATGATATTTTTTGGCCAGCGTTCGATATTTTAGTTTTATTTCTTGTTCTGATGCATCACTATTTAAGCCAAAAAGTTTCAAACACTCCTCTCTATCCATTTTCATGCTCTAGATATGAATGGACTAATTTAAAGTTTAATGTTATAAACCGCAAAACTATATCTATGAATCTATTACCAATAACAAACAACTCCCTTTTCAAAGCAAATAGTAATTTCGAATGAGCTAAACTTCTATTATAATGATGCCTCTTTCGTGAAGGATGCAAAATATTTATTAAATCATTATTTTTAAAGTTTATAATGAATAGTTCACTAGTAAAATACATTAAATACAATTTAATTATATTCAAATTAAGGGTATTGTAAAAATGGTTAATGCCTTAGTAGTTGGGCACGGTGCCAGAGAGCATGTGATTGGGGAAGCATTAGTTAATGGAGGGGCAGAATTATTTGCGTTTATGAGTTTTAAAAACGCAGGTCTCGATAGATTAAGTAAAGGTCGTATAAAAATTCATTCTGAGACAGATTTTGCGGAAATAATAGATTTTTGCAAAATTAAAAAAATTGATTTTGTAGTAATTGGTCCCGAAAGTCCGCTATGCGTGGGAATTGTAGATGCTTTAGAAACTAATGGATATCCGTGCGTAGGTCCTCGCATTGAGCCGGCTCAAATTGAAGGATCCAAAATCTTTATGAGAAATCTGTTAGACAAATACAAAATTCAATCAAATGTTAAGGGAAAGAGCTTCTCCTCTATGGAGGGAGTAAAGGACTACATAGACAATGTCGGTGAATCTAATATCGTCGTTAAACCAGATGGTCTAACGGGGGGAAAGGGTGTGAAAGTGTTTGGGGACCATCTTTTTTCAAAGGAAGATATCCTAACTTACTGCAACGATCTAATCAATAACAACATGCAATTCATCTTAGAAGAAAATCTTGAAGGTGAAGAATTTACCTTACAAACCTTTGTTGATGGAAAAAATATCGTGGGGAGTCCTTTAGTACAAGACCATAAACGAGCATATGAAGGTGATGAAGGCCCTAATTGTTACTCTTCGGATACAGAAATTCTAACCGAGACGGGATGGAAAACCTTCGATAAATTAAATAATAACGAAAAAGTAATGACCTATAATTGTGAAAATAACATTTTAGAATTTCAAAGACCTGAGAAAATTCATTGGATGAAACATAATGGAGTTATGATTCATTTCAACAATAGGAAATTAGACTTGCTTGTTACACCAAATCACAGAATGCTTGTAAAATATAGAAACTCCGATAAAAGAGAGGTGGTGGAGGCTGGAAATCTTAAAGGAGAAAGAGAGATTCTCCTAACGGGACTATGGGAAGGTGAATCTCTAGATTACTTTATAATTGAAGAATATAATTACAAGTTTAATCATAAACTAGCGAGGCAAAAAATTAAATTTGAGGATTGGATTCAATTCATGGGGATATATCTATCAGAAGGTTATCTTTATGATACAGAGAGGGAACACAGCATTTATATTTGTCAACCGAAGAAGTCAAAATATTTTACCGAATTTGAAAAAATTTTGTCTAAATTACCTTTTTACTATTCATATAGTGAAAAAGATGCTAAGTTTAGAATCAATTCAATTCAATTAGTAAATATTTTAAAGAAATATGTAAAAACTCAAGAAAAATATATACCTAATTATATTAAAAACGCTAAAAAAGAACATATCATAGGTTTCTTGAATGCATTTTTTCTAGGTGATGGTAATATCCATTATGAGAAAAAACGTTATTATTCTATCTCAAAGAAACTAATAGATGACATACAAGAGCTTATTTTAAAGATTGGAAAATCTTCAATTATAACAGGTCATACAAGAAAGAAAATATTAAATCCATTAGATAATAAAGATTATGATGCTCAACCAGTTTATTCCCTAGAGATCAAACCTGAATTTAAAGTTGGTATTAGAAAAAAAGATATTAAAATAGTCGACTATCAAGGTGATGTGGGTTGTGTTACTGTTCGAAACGGATTTGTAGTAGTAAGAAGAAATAATAGGGTGGCAATTTCGGGTAATACGGGTGGCATGGGTTCTTATTCGCTTGAAACTCATCTATTACCTTTTATCAGCAAAGAAAATGTAGATGATGCATTAGATGATATGAGAAATGTAGTGGCTGCAATTAAAGCGGAAACGGGCATATTATATAAAGGATTTTTATATGGACAATTTATGAAAACAACCCAAGGGCTAAAATTAATAGAGTTTAATGCGAGACTTGGAGATCCCGAAGCGATGAATATTCTTCCTATTCTTAAAACTAATTTTGTAGATATTTGTTGGGCAATCATAAAGGGAACCTTGGATGGGCTTGAAATTGAGTTTGAAAAGAAAGCGACCGCAGTAAAATATTTAGCCCCTGAAGGATATCCTCTCTCTCCTAAAAAAGATCAACTAATTTCGATAGACGAGGAAAGGTTAGAGAAGATTGGCGCCAAATATTATTATGCCTCTGTATATAAAGAAAATGAGAATATATTTACCACTACTTCAAGATCAATGGGAGTATTAGGGATAGCAGCCTCATTAAAAGAAGCAGAACAAATAGCGGAGAGAGGAGTAGGCTGTATTGAAGGCAAGTTATTTCATCGCAAGGATGTAGGAACCCCCGAGCTCCTACAAAAACGAATTGAGCATATGAACTCTCTAAAGAAATAATTTTTTACCTCTTTTTCTTATTGATATTCCAAAAGTTCGATACATCAGTATGAAATAACATTTTTAGTTATAATTCATAAACCAAACTTATTTATCTCTTAAATTTAAATTTACACTTAGTATGAATGATACCTCAACTGATGCATCAAGATCTAAAGATGCCGATATGAATTCATTACTTAACAAACTATTTCATGCTGAAAGATGGCAAGAGCGAGCTGCTGCAGCCCGTGAACTTGGTTTCTTAAAAGATGGAAGAGCGGTCAATTTAATGTGCACCGCGCTTAAAAAAGAACAAGATCACATGGTGATTAACCGAATAATTGAAGCTTTAGGAAGAATTGGAAATGTGAAAGCAACAAGCCTCATCATCGAAAGATTGCAAGAGGCAATGGAAAAAAATACTCTGGACAAATATAGACTGATCATCATAATAGAAAGTCTCATTAATATCAAAGATAAACGAGCTTTAGCATATATTGGTCATTTTTTAAATTCCGAAGATGAAGAAGTGAGAGATCTCGCCCGAGAAGCTTTTGACATAATAGAACCAAATTGGCGGGAAATTATTGAACGGGAAAGTAAAGAAAGAACGATAGAAGATATTTTTAAAACAAAATTATAACAATTATCTATATATTCTCTTATTTTCATTATAGTATCTTTTTCCATAACTTTAAATACCGAAGTTTTTATTAGCTAATTGAAGGAACGACAGAGATTTCTAAGAACGATGGGTTCCTACAAAGATTAATGATCAGAAATTTAATAATTCTAAAATTGAAAGCATATAATTTTTTCGGTCTTTAAAAAGTTCTAGCTTGATAATTAATCCATTTAGGAGGGTAAAACACCACTGATCTTATTTAGAGTGAATTTTTCTATAAATAGAGCTATATTCTTGCTATAAAAATAATAATTTATTAAATAGCCAAAAAAGTGAAATATGTTGAGAAAAAAAACTCGTTTACATTTATGTTTAATTTTAATTACCTGTAGTATAGTCCTCATTCCGATGAATATGACGGAGAATCACATAAATAATTATATTCCATACCAATCAATATTAAAAACTTCTACATATACATATGAATGCGATGCATTCGGAATAGCTACATATATCGTTGATGGAGATACCTTTGATGTGGATTATGGTGAAAGGATTCGTTTAGCCGATATTAATACTCCAGAAGTGGGTGAACCCGGTTATCAAGAAGCCAAAGATTATCTAAACACATTAATATATGATAAAAATATATGTTTAGATATTGATGATAAATTCGAAACAGATCCATATGGTAGATATGTAGCGGTCATTTATTTGCCTTATAATACTACCCATTACTTACATGTAAATAAACATATGGTAGATACAGGATTGGCTAATATTTCAAATTATAATAATGAATTTGACCCCTCAGAATGGGTATTATATGTTCCAATTTCCGTTAGCACTTTACCCATACCGCCTTATTTTTTATACTTAATTAGAAATAGTCACACAAATGTACCACCAAATAATCTATTGATTTTAATAGGTATTGCTGCAATAATTATAGGAGTTGCCGCAGTGCTAGTGATCGCGTTTATTTACAATAGATTCATGGAATAAGAAGGACTAATTGTTTAAAACCTCATGAAAGAGCAAAGAGTAATTAACTAAGAGAGATAAAACCTTAATTTCTTCTTTATGGTACTCTATGAATAGGTTATTATTAGCTTACTAGTTGAGATAATCGTGATCTTCTCTGTTTCACTATCAATAATTTAATAAATAGGTTAATAAACTGCCATAATCCCTAAGATATTATATACATCAACTTCTTAACATGAAAAATGAGAAATAAAAAAGTGTGTTGTTGGGATCTAGAAGGACCACTTTCGGTGTTGGATTTTGCAGCAGAAATGGGCAAAAAGCTGGGTGAGAAATCGGAATTAGGACTTCAAAACTATAATATGGGCGACTTTTTCTTCATGATTTCAAAATATGATGATTATCTGATAGATACTCCGGGAATTAAAGAGGAATTAGGCATTCCGGAATATCAGCCCGGAGACACCTTACGAATTATGGCACCTATGTATGTGGCATGTTTTTCAAATGACGAATTAATTGAATTAGCAAAGAGTAATTTAGGAATTTTACCTGGAATACGGGAATTGATCAATATATTAAGGAAAGATTGGGAAGTATTTGTTATTTCAACAAGTTATACTCAATTTGCATATCAAGTTACCAAAGAGTTAGAGATACCCCAAGATCATGTCTATTGCACCGAATTTCCAATAACCCAATTAAAGGAATTGGGGACAAATATTCAGGAAAGTGTTGATGAATTAGTTAAGGAGATCTATAAGAAATATACAAAGTACAACAATAACTTGAAAAGTGTTTTAGAAGAGCTCAATACCTTTTTCTGGAGCAATCAAGAATCTGATTATATCAAAATCATGAATCAAATTAGAGTAAGAGGTGGTAAACGAAAGGAAAATGCCGTAGAGGAGATCTCAGAGCGAACCAGTACATCAATATCCAGAATGATTGCAATTGGGGATTCTATTACTGATATTAACATGCTAGAGCGGTTAAACGAGGAGGGAGGAATAGCAGTCTCGTTTAATGGAAATCGTTTCTCTTTACAAAATGCCAATATTGCCATCACTACTCCCAATGGATTAGGCGTCCTTCCTATTTTTGAACATAACGCAGATATTAGCCAATTTTTATCAGAATGGGAAAAAAATTATTCATCTTTCAAAAATAAGCCAGCGAAGCTCCCAAATTCGTTACTTTCTACCCAATGCTTAAATTATTTTCAAGCATATGATTTTATGCCAAAAATATATAATTTAAAAAATAAATCACAAAAAGAACTTAACAAGATTGTCTCAGAGCAAGAGGAAATGAGGAAACAAGTAAGAGGATGGGCAGGTAAATTGGGATAACTATCTAAATTTCATGGGAATTATTGCTTTTCTCATCATAATATTCTAAGAAATTCTCTTTGTAAAACTGAAGACCTGCTTTAATATTTTTCCGCTTCTTCATATTTATTATAAATAAATATGCTATTGGCACAAGAAAAATCAATAGATAAAAGAAGCCAATTTGATACACAAAAATGAAAAAAATAACCGAAATAAGCGAATAGACAGCATAGAGGGCATTATATAAGAAGATATTCGATCGATATTTTGAACTTTCTTCAAATTTATCTTCTTTTAATGCCGCATGACACGCACAGCAAATTAATGGAATCTTCACGTTGTATTTATCTTTAAAATACAAACTGTATAGTATTGTCAGCATGCGATCAATTTTATTTCCACATAGCTTACAGATGAATTTCTTTTTCTTTTTTAGGCGATTAGTTTCTACTTGATCAATGATTTCTTTGGAGAAATAACAGTCATCATTATAATAATGCTCACATGTTTTACAAGTAAGTTCTCTGTCCAAGCATCGAGCACTGTTCTCTTGACATTCAAGTTCCAGAAAGAAATCATAATTAGAATGTGCCCTACATAAGACACGACCATCACTATCAATCTCGAAACTAGGGTCTACATATTCCATAAAAAAATAAGCTTATTCTGGGTATTAAACTTATACTTTAATTTGATCTCTAATTAATATTAAAGAAACAAAATAGCATTATAAGGTTTTCGTATAATTTCAAAAAGTAGCTAAAAGAAATAGAAACTAAAATTAGAATATGAGTTGAAATATTCCATATAATAGTTTTGAAAGGAAAACTCGCAGAGGTCCCGAATTATGTTCGATATAATATGATTGCTTTGAATCAGTCCAGCCTTGCTCTTTCCAGTAGTTATAATCAACAGAACTTGCATATTCGGGATCTGCTCGATATTTTTGCTGTAGTTTGAATGTTGCTATTGAGAGGGCAGACGGTTTTAAGTAAGCTTTTTCTTTTACACCCTTATAAAACTTTTTTGACAGCTTATGAAGTTTTTTTCTATAGCGCGTTTCTAACTCCTCAATAGGATCATTCGAAGTTTCCGTCTTAAAACCTTGAGTTCCAATTGTTTTAAAGCCCCAACTATAGAGTGCGGCTCCCATAGTATGGATAGTTCTTTTTAAGCTAGTAGCATTAGTTGTAGCTATAATGAACCCGCATTTTTTATAAAATTCTTGTCTGTGACACATGTATGCCATTCTATCAATCAGAATTTTCATAAGAGAACTGACATCACCCACATATACAGGACTCGCAAAAATTATACCATCTACCCCGTGCATTTTCTCTTTAATTTGCGGGAGATCATCATTTAATGGACATTTATTTTCGTCTCTATCCATACAAATCCGGCATCCGATACAAGGTTTCAGCGTATAGTCTGAAAGAAATAGGTCCTCAATTTCAATGCTCTTATTCTCCAGTTTGGCCATTTCTCTTAAATTCTGGTTGATAAGAGAACAGATCTTTGCAGTATGTCCCTTTTTTCTTCCGCTCCCGATAATATTAAGTATTTTAATACTTTTCACCTACTTACTATGTGATATTTATCATGTAATATTGTTTTAAAATAGGTTGGGCAAATTCAACCTGCTTACTTTAATCAATAAATAAAAGAATCGGTATATAAATTGATGTTTAAAGAGTGATAAAAAAAGTTTGTAAATACTTCGATTCTTATTATTGGTTTTTTAACTCATAGGTATAAAAAATTATTATATCACTCTAAGACTTAATCATTAGTTAGGGAGGATTCCATTCATAGAGCATCTTTTCTTTCCAAGTATTAAAAAAGAAACCTTTCCTTATAATATCACTTATCAGAGTCTCTATAGGGCCTTTTCTTAATCGTTCAATTAATTCATTTAATTGATTCATAGAATTACACCATACCCAACATAGTAACATATGAGGAAGATTGCTAAAAGACCAGATAAAAAAAATGTGAGGAGCATACTCTTCAGTAATAGTCTGAGCAAATGATGCCTGATCTACAGATGGCAGAACTCTAATCCGAAATACACTGAAAATATCACTGGATTTATTGGGATTAAAATTAATTGTGAGTTCCAGCATTCCTTCATCAAGCATTCTTTTAAGCCGTCTGCGTACAGTTGCTGCAGTGGTTTTTATCTGTTGGGCAACCTCCGAAAGTGCTTTTCTTGAATTATTATGTAAAGATTGAATGATTTTCAGATCCAATTTGTCTAAAGCTAAATTTCTGGTTCTAGGAATAGGATATCTAATTGGACAATGATAATAAACCCCATAAAGTAGTCCTACTTGTGGAGCAGTCACTTTGCCCCCTTCTGATATGAAATTTACGTAGTCATGTAATTCCTCTAAAGAGCGCAAATATGCTCCAATATATATGAAATTTCTACTGGAAAGCATAATATGTGAGGTATTTTCATTATTACCTAAGGTTATTGCCGTTTGATCAATATCCTTTGATTCACTCTGGCCCAGAATAAATGCGTAGATTGCACCGGCAGCATACGGATTAATACGTGCCGTAAATTTTTCAATAATTTCTGAATCTATTAGATTCTGCATGCGTTTATATACCGCATTCACCGACAAACCCAAATACTCCCCTATTTCTCTATAAGGCAATCGAGAATTGATAATCATTAACAATATTATCTTAAAATCAAGGTCATCCATCAATATATTATCTAAGAAAAACGACATTAAAATACTTTTAGACTTAAATCTATTCCCTATTCTATAGCTCTATTTTAACTTGAGCTTTTTACTTGAAAAGAGCATTTATTTATCACAATATTTATAAAAAATAACAAAATAAAAAAACTAAAAAATAACAAAATAAAAAAATAAAAGGTATAAATGGTAGAAGTTTATCTTTATCATTGATAACTACCTTTTTGAAAACATGTAAAAGCCACGGGTTTATTTTATTAACTCTAAGAATTGTTTCTCTGTAATGATCTTTGTGCCTTGCTCTTTCGCTTTTATAATCTTTGTAGTCTCCTTATCGGAGTTACTTACGAGATACGTCAGGTTTTTCACCACGCTACTTTTCGACACGCCACCATGTTTTTCTACAAGTTCTTGTGCTTCCTTTCGTGTCATGCTATCTAATTTACCGGTAAAACAGAACGTTTTTCCCTTTAAATCTGCCATTTTGATTCTTTTGATTTTGGAATTTTATTAAGTATAATTTGTTAGTACTACTATTTAAAATAGGATAGGGGGGAAAATTTGTGAATTATTTTAAGTAAAAAACCTTAATATTTAATCTTATCCTAACCTTATTAGTTCTTGAATTACCAAAGAAATATACCTATAAATAGTTAATAATCGTCAAACTTTCCTTCAGCTTGAGGTATCTAACCAATATATTATTGGAAGTTCTTCTTAAAATGATAAAAAACCATTATTAGAGTGGAATTAAGTAAAAATATTAAAAATGTAAAAAATTAAGAAAATTTTATGGATTAAAAGAGATATTTAAGACTTTTTAAGGCCTTTTTGAACATATAAAAATGAAATGTAATGTTTTTAATACTATTCAGTCTAATTTTTTTACTTTTAGGCTTTTTTGATTTATTTGTAGATATAGATATAGATCTAGATGCAGATAGAGATGTAGATGGAGGTGTATATACAGATAGAAGTGTTTTGATATTTAGATTGTGTCTTTCAGAATTATGTATAAGAGACACATTATTTTTACCGTATAAATCGAGAGATATGCCTCTCTTTTTTTGGAAAAGTACTTCCGCTTCCATGTGGTTAATATAATCTAACTCCCCTTCAAAGCAGAAGACATTACCCTTTAAATTAAACATTTTATATCTCCATATTTTGTTTTTTGGTTTAGGTTTTCTATATAATAATTTGAAAGATCCCATTTAAAAAGGAAGAGGGGGAAGAATTTGTGAAAAAGCTTATAAAAACAAGAATATTACACGATATATTCTTACTTATCCAAGCATCCTTGCGCGTGCGTAATTTAGCTCCAATTTATCATTGAGAAAAAAAGGGGTATTATGTTTTTATACTTCGAATATATTTTTCTAAATAAAATCTTTATTGAGTAGCTTCTAAGAATTCTTGGTAATATTCTGATTTAAGCAAAAGAAATTTCTTAGCAAAAAAGCTAAACATTTTATAGAAATAATGCTTGAAGCCAATTTTTTTCGCTACTACATTATAGTAGTCTTCTAATGTATGAATTTGATAATGAAGAAGTTTTTGGCTTTTTTTAGTTTTCATATAACCACAATGAAAATTTCCTGTACTAAACGCAGATTCCGGAAAGTTTTCAAACCCAATTCCAAAAATTTCAAACATTCGCTCAAGATATTCCTTATAAGTCGTTCGACACTTCTTGCCCCCAGCAATATGCATGATTTCGCCCCATACTTTTTCATTCTCAATTGCATTCACCAAGGCTAATGCAGTATCCTTTGCATGACAAATCTCTATTCTGGTATCCAAAGGCATTTCATACATTATGGGATCCAAATGTAATTTATGAGGAGAGACAATATAGGTTAAGCGAAATATTACCCATTCTATTTCAGAGGTTCTAATTAGCTTTTCACATTCTAATTTTTGTTGAGCATAATAATCATGAGCATTTGGATTGGGTTTATCTTCCAATTTAATGAGAGGATTTGCTCGTCTATCACCGTAAATTGCGATCGATGAGGAATAAATAACTTTTGGCATTGAGGAAGGATTCATATGCTCCAGAGCAGAAATGATATTCTTGGTACCGCCCACATTCACGCTATGGGCAAATTCAGGTTTTTTATCCGCTAAAGGTGGAATAATCGCTGCTAAATGAATAATTACATCCACATCTTTTACTGCATTCTGAACGTCTGTAAAATTACGAATATCACCCCAAAAAATCTCTGCATTATCTCTATAATTCAAGGATTTCATCCAATTATTAAAATTGTAAACTTCAAACACTCGCACATCATAATTTCTTTCAATTAGATAGTTTAATACCTGCGTGCCAACAATACCAAACGCTCCTGTTAATAAAATTCTCAATTTAGTTATCACTCTTAATTTAATATTTTTATCAAACGGATCTAGGACTCATTGAAGAGATATTCTAACTTAGTTTTCACCTTTCAATCTAATTCCTAAGACAAGTTCGCTAAATCCGTTTACTACAATTAATAATAGTAAAGATATCCTATTAATTTAAATGGTTGCGATCGCAACTTATTTAAATATAATGTAATATTTCATCATACAGGAGAATATTTATGAAAATTATTCGGCTTCAAGTTCCCGGGATCTTTCTCAAATTTGTTGGGTTTGCAGAATTATTTAATGATTTAGAATGGGTAAAAATACTAAAAGCATTTCAATATGATCAAAATCAATTCTTTTCGCTCCAAAGAATCAAGTTTAAACCCAATGCTATGGAAGACTTATCTAAAGAAATTAAAGCTAAATTTAACCCGGAAACTATTCAGATCCTAAATATACAAGGTGATGAGGTATTGTGTATAATGTATCAGAGCAATAAAACAGGATTTTTTCCTGTAATTCAATCAGGCCCGTGGGCGTTTTTATTTCCAATTCATGCCTCACGAGATGTATGTTTAGTAAATATAATTTCGCTCGAAACCTATGTTCCAACCCTATTACAAACGTTATCAAAATTTACACCAGATTATGAATTAATTGCCATCCAAGATATAAATGAATTGGATAACATCAATCAGATTTTAGCTCAATACTCCTTGCCCTACCCCAATTTTAGTAAACGGCAGACAGAAATAGCCTCGTTTGCAGCAAAGCATGGTTATTTTAATAATCCCAAAGAGATTTCAGCACAAAAAATTGCAGATAAGTTTAAAATCTCCATCTCAGCAGTAAATAAACATCTTAGAAGAGCAGAAAATACCGCTATGAAATATTTTTTTGGAACTTTTTCCTAAAAATAATCTTCCCAGGGTATTTGAATCTTATACGAGGGATTAGGTTCATTTATAAGGGAAATTTCCCAATTATGAGCACTAATAATCCTTTTAATAATTTTTAGACCCAAATTCTTTTCTTCAATTTTGAATGCATAATTTTCTCTACCAAATTCATCGATAATAGTATTTGGAATATTCTTTCCATTGTTAGATATTAATAGGATTAACTCTTCATTCTCTTGTTTTGAGGTTATACATAGCATATTGGGAGTACTATGCTTAATTATATTCTTCAAAATATTTGAAAAAGCTTGTTTTAATTTGTATTTATCCCCTAATAAAGAGGGTAATGAAGAAAGTTTTATGTCTACACCACTTATATTGAGTAATTCAAAACATTCTTGGAGTAAATCGTTTAAATCCACCGTAGCTTTTGAATCTATGATTTTTCCTGCTTCTGCTAATTGAAGTGATTGATCTAATAAATCATTTAGATGATCCACCTTTTTTATTATTAGAGTTGGCTCTTCAGAGAATTTTTCAGAAAGGAGGAGTTCAGAATAGCCTTTGATATTCGTTAAGAAGTTTTTAATATCATGAGCGATAAAATTATTAAATAATCTTAACTCATTTCTCTGATTTCGAAGTATTTCTTCAGTTGCTTGTTTTTGTTTAAGAGCAGCATTAAGTGGCTCGATAATTTTAAGATTTGCAGCATACATAATAACTTGCAAGAAAACAGTGATATTTATAAAAGAAATTACTACAACTAAAATTTTTAATACATTCGAAGAGTTCAATAAAGACAAATTAGGCGTGATTTTTGTCATTAATGAAGAGAACAAGGCAATATAACCGCTTAATAGAGCCAGTAGATACAAAAGACTTCGTTTAAATGCTGATTTTATTACATATTTAACGATAAGGAAGAATGGAATAAATACAATTAAACCCAATGTCATTTCTATCAAAAAGATTACAAACAAAGAAGGGCTAATTAAATAAAGCAATATTAGAAGAAATGAAGCGGTGGAAATACAAAGTAAAGATATAAGGAGTGGTTTATAGTATTTCTTGGAACTTTTCTGAATGTTCAATTTCGGTTTCATTATTCCATCCCCAAAATATTGTTAATTGTATTTATTATACTTCATATCAATATATATTTATTGATATAATTCCCTCCAACATCAAGGGCATGCAGAAGGTTAATCTGAGTTTGAGAAAATCTGTCATGCTAGACTTTTCGTGGCATCAATTTTTCACATTTTTGTCCTATAAAATGAGATGAAACCGACACTATTTACTTAAAGTCCATAGGTTTCATCCATCTTTTCAGCTCTGTTCTGCATACGGAGAAAAAGCCAATTACCTCCCGCAAGGCATGAGGAAGTCTAACTTTTCCCAGTGCAAAACGCATCATGACCGAGATATGAACGCCTCCCCGAGCCTTCTTTATCAAGGGCTTCTCGAGTTAATGTTTGAGAATCTGCTCATGATCATCCATGATGATACTACAATGGGGACTACGGGACGTCATGCATTCTGAGAGATCGTAATAGCTGTCAATTTCCTTTGGGGTTTATACCAGCACATCTCAAGGAACAAGGATATTCCAACACGAAGGAAAGGTTTACACGAATCTACTTAATTTAGAAAGAATAGTTCAAAAGAGCTTAGTATCCAATTATAAGAAAAA
The DNA here is from genome assembly GCA_008080765.1 of Promethearchaeota archaeon. Classification (GTDB taxonomy): domain Archaea; phylum Asgardarchaeota; class Lokiarchaeia; order Sigyniarchaeales; family SOKP01; genus TEKIR-8. Next base: position 32,403 of record SHMU01000022.1, read on the forward strand.
TTAATTGGTACTTCTACTAAGTCATTATAACAAAACAATAAAAAAAGAAAAAAAATTCTGTGGTTTTGATAATACCCTAAGATATCTCAATGATATTATTTTTCTGATTCCATAGGTTTAGCTTCTCCACCTCTTACTTTAAAAAATAAGAGTAATGCGACGATTACACAGGCAAAGATGAAAGGAAACATGATGATATATTTAAACCCTTTAGCAAACAATGTCGAGAATGCTGAGAGAAGCCCTCCGAATAGAATCGGTGCTAAGGCATACGCTGATTGATTAAAAGTATAATAAATCCCGGTATAAATACCAAGGTCTCCCTCAGGTGCTAGTTCCCATAAGATCGGAAAACTATTTACAATAAAACCCATCCATGGAACGGAGATAAGCACCAGCATAATAATCATTATCAATTCATTGTGTTTCTGATACAATGAAGGGACGATAATGAATGTCATGATGAAGAGAGATATTATAAGCCAAATCAAAAAGATTTTTACCGCATTTTTCCTTCCCACCTTTTTGGACTGTCCCAAGAGACCTACAATGTACGCAACAGCAATCATCGGTCCGGAATAAAAGAGAAATAAACGGCTTGCTTGAGCTTCTGTTGCACCCAAATATTCTTGGGCAAAAAGTGAAAAGAAAGATTCTACTGAAGCAAATGCTAAATACATAAAAATTACAGTCCCCAGAAAGAAGGCAAAATCTCGGTGCCCCCTCATGATTCTAAAGGCTTCCCCGTAGGAACTATATTTCTTGCGTTTTGGAGCTTCTGCTGCTTCAAAGCCCGCTTTTAATTCTCGAGCCTTAAAGGTAGTTGGTTCAATATCTAACCGATTTTCGGAAATCTTAATGAACTTCTCTCCTGTGGGAGTTTCCTTGAGAAAGATGTTTTGAATAATCAACAGCAAGACCATAATAATAGCAATTGCTAAAAAGGGCAAAAGATCACCAAGAATACTTGACGGAACAATATAGGCAAGGTCCATTCCAAAAAGGTCTCCAAAATTAATGAGAAACTCTTGGACTGGAGTGGGCTTCGAAAAAAGTGTTGCGGGAAAGATCATTGGCATCGCAAATCCGAGCAGACCACCTATATTTGCAATAAATTGTTGGACCGCGCTGGCTTTCGAATACATCTTATCAGAAGTATAATCAGGTAAAATAGCGATAGCAGCACTCCGATAAATTGACATTGCAACATCAAAAAGCAAAATAATTATTACTAATCCGGCAATTATTCGAACAAGAGGAAGTAAAGTGAAAAAGAATGCCGATGAAGCAGTTCCCAGAATTATATAGGGCATTCGCCTTCCAAATTTACTCTTAGTACGATCACTTAGATCCCCAAAAAACGGCTGAAGAATGACTGCGACTATGTTATCCATCGCCATAATAGAACCTATTAAAAGAGTGATTAAAGCATTATCACGTCCTAACTCCTCCATTAAAACTTCATTCAATAGAAGAGGTACCTTAAAATTAAAGTAGCTCCACGCCATAAGCACCGTGAAAAATGCGAGGGAAATTATGATAGTTCGCTTGAAATTAAGCTTATCTGGCGGACTCGGTTCCATCTTAGGCTCATAAGGAAGATAGGTTGCTTTCTTTTCAGTATTATTTTCTATTTTAATCACCTTAACGAACTTTTTTTATAGTAGTAATTGTTGTGTTAAATACGATGAAATAAATAATTAAAATCTTTTTGTTGAGAAAAAAGAAAAAATCGGTTAATTTTCCAAATGAATGATAAATTAAAAATTAACTCTTTTTCGTCTTATCTCAAGCGTGCACCCTTGATTCAG
>SHMU01000023.1 GCA_008080765.1 Promethearchaeota archaeon
AACAATAGTATTCAAGTAAGATATTGATTAATATAGTGTCTATGTTTAAGGATATTTTATTCTACTATGAATTACACATATAATGGAGTTTAAATAGGTATATTTTAACTTAACTAGAAATGTTAATGGGAAAATCCATCCATCCACTTTTAATTGCCGAGAATAATACTCTTTACACTCCGATAGTTTCTGACATTTTTAATGGAGTAGAAGAATTATGCCTGGATCTAAATGAATTTTTTTTAGTCTTTTTTTCATATATGAAATATATCTTTGCTTTGGTATTACTTCTTATAGGGACATTAACACTTTTAAGGTTTAGAGGGATCTATCTTATGAAAAGAATCCGTGATAAATCAGCTTTTAATGAAAACAAGTCTATTAAAGAAAAGCTAAAACAAACACATGTATTTCTAGGGATTATGTATTTATTTATGGGATGTGGAATATTATTCAATTATCTCACACATATCCTCATATGGGTTTTAGAGCCATTGCCAGATGGTTTTCTTTTTCAGTTTCTTGGAATTGGAAATGTAATAGATCCCAATTCTATTTATCGTATTTCAAATTATGATGCTGCCATTAGTCCTCATGAGAAAACCATCTATTTTTGTTTTGCACTGGTTTCTTTAATTGCACTATTACAAATTATCTTAAGCATTTGGTTTCTTACAAATGAAACTAGCCTAATTCATAGCCACACAAAAACTTTTCTGGTTTTATTTGCGGGGATAATAGAGGGAATGTTATTTGGTTTTACCACCTCTCTTCGCTTCTTCTTGTAGATCCAAATTGGTTGATTATCGAAACTTAAAGTTGTTTCTTGTTAAACAGATGGATTGCAATTGTTAGTAACGTGGGGCTTACACTTGAACCTACCACTATACCTAGCACTAAAGGATTAATTATATTTGGCAAGATTAATGAAGGCAAAACTGATATAATGGATAATTGACTTCCAAGATAGACAGATAAAATTGCTGAAGCAGCAACATTGGTAACTGAAATGCCGATTAGAATACCTGCGGAGCATGCAATTGCAATAGCTGCTAATGTGAAGATGAGGCTTTCGAATGTATGTAGCACTATAGAGATATTAGTTAATGTTCCTTTAATATAATCTATAAATAATCCCAAGGATAAACTAATACATGTTGCAATAACTATACATGTGTAGACGGCAAGAAATTTTGCAATTAATATAAAATACCGCTTAATAGGACGGATAAGAAATAAATCATAGACGTGGCGATTTAACTCGCTTGTAATGGAAGTACTTAACATTACCGAAGATAATGTACCCCCTATACTTGCAATAAGAATCCCTACTAAATAAGATAGGGGGACTCCATCCGTTTCAAAATTAAAAGAACTAAAAAACACAGATAAAAATGGTAATCCCATCCATAGAATAATCATTACTTTAGACTTATAATAACCTTTCAATTCATCCAAGTATAAAAGCCGTAAATTCATCTTGTATCATCCTCTTCTATATATTTTAAATATACATCTTCTAAAGTGGGTTTATGCAATGTAAATCCTCTGATCTGTATTCTCTGGTTTAAAATCTCTTGTAGAAGTGTACGAATGGATAATTCAATATCCGCTTGGGGATCTAATCGTATTTGCTGAACATTTTTAGTTGGTGTATGATTATCAATTGACATAATAAAGGAATGCTGCTCTAAATTACGTAAAAAAGAAGCCTTCTCCTTATATTCTATCTGAATGATATTAGTTAAATTAAGCTTTTCTTGGAGCTGTGCCGGAGTATCAAGATCTAACAGCTTCCCATGATTTAAAATTCCAATTTTATCAGCAAAATCTTGTATATCAGAAAGAATATGGCTCGAAAAAAATATTGTTAACTCTTTTTCTGCAAATGATTTAATGATCTTTTTTACTTGATATCTACTAGTTGCATCTAATCCAGAAAGAGGCTCATCTAGTACAAGAATTTTGGGATCATTGAGAATAGCTTGAGCAAATAATAATTTTTGCTGCATTCCTCCCGAGAGATGACTAATTTTCTTGTTTCTCACATCTTGCAGATCTACAATTTCCAATACCTCATGAATTCTGTTCTCTAAGTTATTTCCTTTAAGTCCCGATAATCTTCCAAAAGTAATAAGGGCATGATCAACCGTTCTCCATTCCTGAAATCCTGCTTCTTGGGGTAAATATCCAATGAAATTATGAAGACTTTTTCTATTTTTCTCTATTGGGATATTATTAATCAACACTTCTCCTTGAAAATTGCGTAGAAGTCCAACTAATATTTTAATAGATGTTGTTTTTCCAGCCCCATTTGGACCAATATATCCAAATATCTCCCCTTTATGAATAGCAAAGGATACATCTTTCAATGCCTTTATATCTTTATAAGATTTTGAAACTTTCTTAAATTGAATTATTGGGAAGGCGCTTTTATTCATTCTATTATACAATGCTTATGTAATTTCAAAAATAATATTATAACAAGATTATATTCTTTGTTATCTAAATAATGATAGAGTAAACACTAATAAAATAATATTTGAAAATATTATTTTGATATGGTTTTGATGATTAATTAGAATAATCTTAGAATTTAAAGTAAAAATGATAAATTTTTAAAATAATTCCTTATTAAAAACCATTCTAGAATAATACCATGAAAATCGATTTTCATTGCCATATATTTACAAAGACTAATAGTAAAGAGAATTTCTTCCAGCAATTTGATAAATTTTCGGGTTATGGCTTTTATGAGCGAATTAAGGAGCAATTAAACCATGTACAGAGTAAAAACATTGAGAATCTACTTCATAGGACGCTTTATTGCGTAAAGAAGGCAAATTTAGATAAAGTTGTATTATTACCCGTAAATATGAAAGAAAATCAACAAGTAATTGAATGGAGTAAGGCAGCTCCAGATGTATTTATACCCTTCTTTAATCCCCCAGAACGATTAAATCCCAATCTAAATGTAAAAAAAGTGTTGGAAACTCAACTCCGTGAAAATAATATTAGAGGATTTAAAATTATGATCTCATTTCGAAGTCGATCTTTAAACGACCGCATTTTATATCCTACCTTTGAAATTGCTGCGAAGAATCAGCTTCCTATAGTGATGCATACAGGCTATCCTCCCCCTGGAACTAAAACTAATGTGCTCACCTATGCAGATCCTTTAAAAATAGAAGAAATATTGCCATCTTTTCCCAAATTAATAATTATAATTGCTCACATGGGTTTTCCATGGGTTGATGTTGCACTGGCGTTGGCCGTTCAATATCCCATGATCTATCTGGATATCAGTAATCTAATATATATGATGCCCAATAGATTGAAGGAATTTATAATTCATGCCAAAGAGTTAATCGGAATTGATAAATTGCTATTTGGTTCCGATGGATTCATACCAGAGATGATTGAAATGACCGTAAATATGTTTGAAGATGTTAGCTACTTATCTAAAGAGGAAATTGAAAAGATAATGGGTTGGAATGCTGAACGAATATTATTTAAATGATTTAAATAGGCAGTTCCACGATAAATGCAGCTCCTTTATTGCGCCCCTCAGATTCTGCTCTAATGGTGCCCCCATGAAGCTCGATGATTTCTTTAGAGAGATATAACCCCAGCCCTGATCCTTCGGTGATTATTTTGGCTTGTTCCCCATTACGTTCTATTTTTCCAAATTTTTTGAATAATCGTGATTTCTCATGTTCTGTAAGACCAATCCCAGTATCGCGGATAATAAATCTTACCTTATCATTCTTTTGCTCTAATTTAACTAAGATTAATCCCTTTGGCACATTATTTTTTATTGCATTAGATAATAAATTTAGAATAACTTGCTCTATTCGGGATTGATCAATTTCTACAATTACATGCTCTTCCAAATCTTCCTTAAGATATAATTTTCTCTCCTCAAAAGAAAAGATTAAATCAGTAATACAATTCTTGATTGATTCCGTTAAATTGACACGCTTTTTAGTTAGTTTTAATCCCGTACTTTCGATATTATATGCATCAAGTAAATTGCTCGTTAAATCTTTGAGTCTTTTGCCCCCTCGATTAATTATTTGAATATATTTTAATAACTCATTATCTAATTTGTCTTTATAGGTATCTAATATATACTGCGTAGAACTAAAAAGCGAAATAAGAGGTGTTTTCAATTCATGGGACGTTCTGCGGATAAGATCTGAACGAATAGCATTAATTTCCTTTAACCTTTCATATTCCTTTCTTAAAATCTTTTCGACTTTTTTTTGATTCGAAATATCGCGAATTACCCCAATAATACTATATTCCTCTTCATTTTTAACAATACTTCCTCTAATAGAAACATCTATTGCCCCTCCTTTTTTTGATACCATTCGACATTCCATAAAGAGCGGGGCTTCCTTTTCACTATTTCTGGAAAATCCTTTCTTAATTTCCATTAGATCATCCGGATAGATAAATTTAGTAATGTTGTAGCTTATCATTTCTGAGGGGTTATAATGGAACAAATCATATACTTGGGGACTAATATATGAAATATCCAAATTTTTATCAAGTTCAAATATTACATCTACGATATTAAGTACTAAATTTCGATATTTTTGTTCTAAATCTTCTGTGTCTTTGGTCGTTCGCTCAATCTTCTTCTCTAATCTTATATTGAACGCTATTAATCCTCCTACAAATATTAGAATCGCTAACGCGGACAGAAAAGGGATAATTTGAAATATCTCTGAATAAGGAGTAAGAACAATTGCTAACAAGTAGGAAAACCCTTGGAAAAAAAGAAATATTAATATAATTCGAAAGATATTCTTTTTTTTTCTATATCTTTGGATTGATAAGCAAAGCCCAATGAAAAAAGCGATTAATAAGATAATTTGGAAAAATAATAGACTATCCATATGAATTTATAAGATTTTAATAAATTTATACTTCAAAAATCTATCCTTCAAAAAACTTCTATTTTGATAATTTTTTTTCTAATTTATTATACAATTTATTAAATTCTTGCATCTCGAAAGGCTTCAAAATATATCCATCTGCCCCAGTCTTTTTATATTTTTCTTCTACTTCACGTTCTGGGACCGCAGTAATATAATAGATGATAGTATTTTCAAACCCTTCTTTCTTTCTAATTTTTTGGCATATTTCATATCCACTAGGTCCTGGTAATAAAATATCAATCAAAATTAGTTTTGGGATGGTGTATTTAATAAGTGGAAAGGTTTCTGAAGCTGATGATGCGACTCTGGTTTTCAAACCTTTTTTATTAAAGAAATCAGAGAGTAAATGAATCGTAGACTCATCGTCATCAATTATTAAAATGTCATAGGGCTCATTTAAAATTCGCTCTTCATCAAAAACTTTGGTTAACACTCTTTCAATATTAACACTCTTATCATAAATCTCTTTGATCTTAATTAATACATCCCACTCAAGCTTACCTTTATTTTCCTCTATTAAAACTTGTGAAAAACCTTTGATAGAACTTAAATCTTGCTTTAAGTTATGTTTAAAATCTATTAACGAATTCATCTCTTTATCTCGTCTTTGTGCATTGATATAACTAGCGACACTTTTACGAATAAGACCAGAAATTGTAGATAAATCGCTTTCTTTTAGGAATTTATCCCAATTTTTCTTCGTTTCTTCATTCACTACGAGATTAATTCTTATTTTATCTTTTTTCATTTTATGGGATTAATGTATTACATATTCCATATTTTTAAAATAATAAGAAAATGTATTTCTTGTATAATAATTATACAAAAGGTTATACAATTTTATAAGTCTTTACCTTTTATTTTATGTAAATTTATAGAAACTTATGTAAACATTTAAATATCATGGTCTGCTTTTTGCATTTAATACATAAATAATAAAAAAAAAAATAATACTAAATAAGGTGTTGTAAAAATGTTAGATCAAATAAATTTACCATGGCAACAAGTCTTTCAACTAGATATTCTATGGTTAATAGGAGCTATCATCGCAATGGCTATATTTATTGCCATATGGATTCTTATCGTTCAGTGGATTTATAAAGATGCAGTTGACAAAGGGCTTAATGCTGAAATATGGCTCTTAATTGTACTTATTACGCCGATCGTTTCGTGGGTCGTGTATTTTATCGTTCGCAACTATAAGGCTAGAGCATAAATATCTTTTTTACAGGTATTTATATTAAAATCTAAATTTTTTTTCTCTTTTTAAGATCCTAATGTTCATAATTTAATTGCATAGACAGAAAAAACCCCTATTTTCTTGTGTATTTAAATGAAATGCCCTAAGTTAAATAATTCTTCCATAATTACATAAATAAAGGAATCGTTCGGTGTAATAGAGTAAAATTTGATTGAAATGACCCGAATAATATAGATCGCTAGCATGTCCTTGTAATGGAAAGCTTATGATACAGCAGTGAGGATTTAATGATAAATAATAGGATGTTTGAATGTTTTCTGCTTTCAATAGACAAAAATCCTTTTTGCCTTGAAAGATAAGACATGGGGGGGTGCTCTGATTAACATAAAAATACTCTGGAGACTTTAAGCTTATATTTCCCCCCGCATAAACTAAGGGGGGATCTCCGGGATAGATCGGAATAATTCCTTTAATTTTCGCATGAGTTCCAAACCAAGATTCATATTCATCACTATCAAGTAATAGGGCTGTGGTCATAGCTAGATGACCTCCTGCGGAGCCCCCCATAATAAAAACCGAATCCAAATTGAGATTATAATGCGAAAATTCTGTGGTATTTAATTTTTTTATAAAGCTAGCGATATGTTTAACTTGGGTTTCAATTGTAAAATATCCTTTCACATATTCCGGTGTAGGCGCAAATCTCTGGAATATGCTGTCCGAATCCTTAATTAATCCATATTGAATGTCAAATACTATATATCCTTGAGTAGCTAAATATTTATTGACTTGTAGCATATTTCCCATCCCTTTATCTCCTGCGGTCCATCCTCCCCCATGTATTTTTACAATAACTGAATTATTGCCAGGTAAAAAGCTCCCTCCATATAGTGGTAAATATGCGTCATAATATAAGAGGACCCCTTCACCAAAATAATAGGGAATATGTTTTAAGACCCTAGATTGTTGGGGTGCATTTCCCAAGAAGTATTCTGGAAGTGTGAAAGGATCTTCCATGAAGAACTGCTGTGAATAGGGGTCAATAAATCTATTAGAATCGATTCCAAATGTAAATGTTCTATTAAAATCCTTTTCTGCTTGATTCTCTGTATAAGGAATAGTAAATGAAGGTAAAAAGAGGATACTCGTTAGGAATAACCCAATAAGCATAATAGCATAATAAATTTTGGGTCGCTTCTTCATATTTATGAGTTTTAGAAGAATAATTGTTGCTATTAAAAATGCAAAACCAAAAAATAAATTGAATTGAAAAGTAAACATTCCTATAAGCCACGCCCAAAAATCTCTTAAGGGTGCAAGAAGAAAAGCATATGTGATATAAAAACCAAATATAAAAAATACTACACATATAGTTGCTAAAATAATTTTTAAGATTTTTTTAAGAAGATATTTTCTTTTTGATTGCTTGAATGTTTTAATGTCAGTATTCCATACTTTTGAAATAGCAACATATTTTATATTCAAAAAGCTTAATACCATTCCAAACAGGAAGTCACCAAAATACCCGAGAAATATTAAGAAAAACCCGAAATAAGAGTTTTCATAAGATATAGAAACTAAAAAGTTTCCCAGAAATATGAATATTAATGAATTTAACATAAAGAGAAGCATAAAATAAGTAAAAAGATTAATACGATGTCCCAGCCTGCTCATCTTATTGAGTTTTAAGTTCTCAGAAAAAATTAAGAGAGAATTCGCAAAAAGGGTACTTACAATAAACACTCCAAACACATCCCATATAGCATTTACTATAGTATGTTTATGTGGTACAATATAGTAAAGAATTCCGAAGATAAAGCAACTTAGATTGAGGAAAAAGAGAAGATAACTAATAGTTTTTATATTAATAATAGGTTTTAACTTATTAGATGTAGCATTCCACATCTTTTTTAAGTTATTCTTTATAGTTTTCACTTTTAAAGGCTATCGATTTTAATGGTTTGTTAATAGATTAATTTTTTTTAGTTAATAAATATACACGATCGTTTTTTCTCACTGGTTTGTCAACTATAATTCCTATAGCAAGATTAGAACCTTTTAGGATACGGGGAGTTTCCACAAGACTCTTCTTTTTAATCCGTAAAGATTTTATTTCTTGTCGAAGATATGTATTCGTGTTTTTGCCAATAATGAAGATTTCATCACCGAGTCGTAATTTTCCCGCATGCAACAACAGCTTAGCAGCTTTTTTTTCCGGAAAATAATTAAGAACCCGTCCAATTTCTAGCTTTCTGAATTCGGAGGTATTTCCATTCTTGTCCAGATAGATTTCTTCTCCCCTTGGCATTCCAAAATAAAACCCCGTAGAAAATCCTCTATTATAAACTTTTCTAAGCTCCTTCATCCATTTTTGTACCTTTTCTTCAGAAAAAGAACCGTTAAAATATGCTTCAATGGCTTCTTTATAACATTTTACTGTAGTTTCAATATATATGGGATCTCTCATTCGCCCCTCAATTTTGAAAGCATCAATCTGTGCATCAATAAGTTGAGGAATATGTTCAATCATGCACAGATCCTTGGTATTGATAAAAAAAGCTCCATCATAAATTAAAGTATTATTTTTTTCATCGTAGACCGTCCATTTCCCCCTGCATGGTTGAATGCATTTTCCTCGGTTTGCCGAAAATTCTTGTGAGCCACATAATTCAGCAGAAAAATAACATCGTCCTGATATTGAAGTACATTGAGCACCATGTACAAAAGCTTCAACTTCAGCTCTCTTTAATTTAGATTTAATCTCTTTAATCTGTTCTAATGATAATTCTCGAGCAAGAATGAGTCGCTTTGCACCAAGACTTTCAAAAAAGCGGGCAGCATAGGAATTAGAGATATTTGATTGAGTTGAAATATGAAACTTCAGCTCTTTTTGTTTAATCATATCAATAACACCCATATCATGTACAATAACAGCATCTATGTCTGCTTCTCCGCATTTTTCTAATATGTTTTCTATATATCCAAATTCATTTTCATAAACTATAACATTTAAAGTTAGGTAGGCTTTTATATTCGAATTATGACATTTTTGTACTAATTTAGGGAGTTCTTCCAACTTAAAATTATCAGCAAAAGAACGCATGTTTAAATCTTCAACTCCGAAATAAACAGCATCTGCAAAATTTATTATGGCATCAAACGATTTCCAATTTTTCAAAGGGGCCATTAATTCAACTCTATTATTCAATGTTTCCTTTCCCATATTAATATTGAAACTTTGAAAAAAAATGTAGTTTTCTATTTTCAAATATGAGGAGACTTTTAATTACAAGGATAATGATATTAAAATTTCTACCTCATTTATAAGCTCATACTTCCATTAACAATCTAAACACAATGAAGTGATTAAAATGGGATTTAAAGAAATGAAAAAAGCTTATCAAGCTTCAGCGAAAATTATGGAGAAGCGTATGGCAAAGGAACGGCCAGAGGACCTAGACGTGCTTAAGAAAGTTAGCGAAACGTCCATCATTATTGTCGCAGGTGCTTACGATAAAATTGAGCTTGTGCTTGATCTCATTAATGTACCCTATGTATTAATCCAACCCTCACAAGTTGATTCTATTGAACTTCGACCAGATCAAATCCTAATCATAAATTGTCCGGGTAATATTTCAGATCTAGGTTTAAAAAAAATTGAGAGTTTCGTAAAGCGCGGAGGCTTTTTGTTTACTACCGATTGGGCTTTATTGAACGTGCTTGAGAAGATTTTTCCAAATATTGTAAAGTATAACCAGCGACCTACGGCTGATGACTGCGTCTCAATTCAAGTAATTGATAAAGAAAATAAATTCTTGGAAGGATTGTTTGACAATCAAGATGATTTCATCTGGTGGTTAGAAGGAAGTTCTTATCCGATTCAAATTCTTAATAAGAATAAGGTGAAGGTCTTAGTTAACAGTAGAGAGATGAAAGAAAAATATGGCGAAGCTCCTATTGTCATCACCTTTGATTATGGCGATGGTGGGACGATTCTCCATATGGTATCACATTATTATCTTCAAAAGGCAGAACTTAGATCCAATAGACATAAATCTAGCGCAAAAGGGTATGTGATGAGTGAAATGGGATTAAGTGCGGAAGAAGCTCAGGAGATGGAAGATGACCTAAAAGATATGACTCTCGGTGAAGCCGAGTCCGCATATTCAACGACCCAATTTATTTCAAACGTTATTGTAGAACAGCAAAAGAATGTTGAAAAGCGAAATAAACAAAAGAAACAAAAAAAAAAAGAAAACCAATAAAATTATAAAAGCGACTGATTAATTTTAAAATAATGGAAAATAACTAATTAAATGAAAGAGTTTGTGATACATACATGAAATTTGTTGATTTATCAATTCCAATAATAAATCCAGCAGAAGCCATTTTTGATCCCCCATTAACCCAACCTAAAATTGAATATACCGCACATGACGAAGGTGCTAGTCAGATGGGCTTTATTTTTCCACGTTTAAAACCGGATGAACATTTACCCGATGGAAAGGGATGGGCAGTGGAGAGTATTACACTTGGAACTCATAGTGGAACACATATGGACGCTCCATGGCATTTTGCTCCAGTACAAGATAAAGAAATTGGGAAAAAAAAAGCGCATACTATTGATGAATTCCCTCTGGAATGGGGGATTGGTCCCTTAGTGGTTCTAGACTGTACCGATTATGAGGAGGGTTATGTAATGACTCCCAAGGATGTAGATTTTAAATTAAAGGCTATCAATCATTCCTTAAATGAAGGAGATATTCTATGTGTCCATACAAATGCCCCTAAGCATTATGGCACAAAAGAGTATATTAATTATGGAGTGGGTGTAGGCAAAGAAGCAACACTACATATACTCAGACAAGGTATTCACGTAGTTGGGATTGATGCATGGTCCTGGGACGCTCCCTTTTCCATCACAGCCAAAAAATGGAAAAAGTCTGTGCGAGAAAAAAAGCCAGATACCTCATTAATATGGGAGGGACATTTTGCTGGGATTGAACGAGGCTACTATCAGATGGAAAAAATGTACAATCTAGATAAAGTACCCCCAACAGGTGCTACTATATATTGTTTTCCAATTAAAATTGCGAGAGCAAGCGCGGGCTGGGTGCGTGCAGTCGCTACAATTCCAGAATAAGATTTAATCTTTTTTCTTCTTTCTATATGCATTATTTTTTTCCGAATGTTATATAATACTCTATTGATGTTTCTATTCGTTCTTGATATTGCTTATCATTATATTTCTAATTAGCAGTTTTGCTCCTAAACTATTTGAAAATGAAAATGAAAATGAAAATGAAAATAAAAATTTAGAAGAATAATTTTATGTATTTGTTATATATCAATTTATTCCTCTAATTAAAAATAATAAGTTATTGGTATAATTGGAGAAAAAAGGGACAAAGAAAAAGACAAAGAAAAAGACCAAAGAAAAAGACAAAGAAAAAGACAAAGAAAAAAGATTATAATAATTAGAAGTTTTATAAGAAAACTTAATTAAAAGGTTGTAGTAAAAATGTGCTCAACGAGTTGATTAGCATCTTTGAATGGTTTAAGTTCACCACCCCAATCTTCTAATGTATCTTTATATTTATTCTCAAATTGAGCCACGAACTCTCTTAATTGATTTCTAATTTCGGAAGTTTGGTTTCCTTTAATGAATAATGCGCCAAATAAATTTTTTCCATATTCAATTAAAATGGTAATGTCCCCATGTTCTATGGTTTGCAAAAATTCAGTACTTTTCGTCGTTTCCTTAATAAAAGAGGTTATTGCAGAAAACATCCCCGATATTAAACCCGGATCTGGAGCTGATTCTTCTGAAAATTTATAATCATATGGCGATCTTCCATCCTCATATATTACATAAAGTCCTAGCTTTTTGACCCGTTCAAATGTGAATGTTAACTCCGGCTTCCATAACTCGATTTGCTTCTTATTATATAAGTATTTTAAATTTTCGTAAAGAGTCTGCGAATCTTGGGATATTTCCTTTTTTAGTTTCGCTAAATAAATCTCATCTTTATCAATAACATTCATAATATTCTGTATCTCAATTAACGAGGATTCTACTTCTTTTTCCGCCACGTTCTCATTGACATCTACAAGATATTCGGGCTCTCCACTTTTAAATTCTGTGTATGTCGCAAAACTACCGGTATCAGTAAATATAACCCTTTTTACCCTTTTCTCATCGAGAGGAATATTTTTGATTTTAATTTGTCTTCCCAAGTAATAAATGAATATACCCCAGAAAATTACATTAAATATATTTCTTGTCACAACGTAGGGAATAGCTAATACACCTAATACTCCGGTGAGATCTGCTCTAAAGGTTGCAGTCCTCAAGGTTGCAAATTCAATACCATTTAATGGTATTAAACTTGCCCGCCCTGTAAACCAGTATTCATCTGTACTTAGGATATTTATTAGAGGATTGGAACCAAAATAGGGAATTAAAGGAAGCAAAAATGAAGCTAGAATCACCACCCCCAAAAAGCCAGCCAAAGTGAGGGGGATATTCTTCCCGTATTTAAACGCATAATAGAGAAAAACTACGATAAGTATGATCGGTAGTAGCGTGTTTACAATAAAAAAGAGGATGAATAATATATCAAACCCTAAGGCATCGTTTAATGTGGGCTCCGGATTTGTGAGAGGATTGGGATAGGCATTAAATAATCCTAGCTCAAGAATTCTATTTATATAATTGCTGTTGGCAAAGAGGGTATACCCAAAAATAATGCTTAATCCCCAATAAATCCCCACAACAAGCGCACCGAAAAATAATCCATTATAGAGGGGTGATAATCTGTAGCTAAGAGATTTGGATTCTTCTTTTCTTTTCTTCCACCAATCAATTAATTTCACTAAAATTAGAATCGATATTGGTTCAAAAATGCCTAAAAAAAGCACAAAAACGATAGATGCCATGATAAAGTATGCAAAAAATGCGAAGATCACATCAATGGAGTCGAAATATTCCAAGATAAAGAGAAAGATGGAAATTGCCGAAATAGGAAGACCAACCATATATAAACTTCTGAAATAATCATCCCTCACTTGCTCTCCAAAATATCGTCCTTTTATTGCAATTTTGCTGGAATTTATTAATTCTATGCTGAATATGAATATGGCAAGATATACAAATAAAATTTCAAGAAACCATCCTAAGGCGGTTTCGGCAGTAGTTAACGAAAAATTCTGAAGCCCCGAGACTTTTAAGATTACTTGAAGAATATATAATGAGACTGGTAAAAGCACAATCATTAGTTTTAGTATTTCCTTTTCTCTATCCCAATTTTGTTTCAGAAGATCTTGTTTAATTAATTGTAATGGTCGCGTGTTATACTCATAACTGATTTGTTTTAAATTCTCATCCAAACTGCCCTCGGATTTTTTCAAGTTGTTCCAGACTATTATCATTGAGATAAAGGGTGTGAAAAAGAAGATAAAGGGGAGAATGATAAAAGGATAAGAAAGAAAAGCACTAATTAGCATAGAAAAATGCGTGAATATATACGAGATTCCTAAATTTTCTTGTCCCTGTTGCGTATCTAGTCTATTGGGTTGTAAATTGAATTGGAACATTACAGGTGCCACCCAATATATCAAAAAAAACACCACAATTCCGATGAATATTCTAAGATACAATTTTCCGATTAGTCGCTTTCGGATGAATAAGAGCGGAAAAGCAAAAAGTACTAAAGGTAATACATTCAAGCCGATTGTAAGAAGTACGTTATTAATCATAGTTCCAAAGATTTGAAGTAAGTATTTTTAATTTTTTTTTTAATTTTATTTTAATTATATTATTTAATACTGCTTTTATTAATTAAATTATAATTTAATATTTTAAAGTTTATAGTTCTCCTTGTTATGAAACAAAAAATTGGTATCCTTATTGATTATGACTTCACAAATAAACATGTCCCTCCTTATCCTCATCCAGTTTTTTTTTCTTATGAAAATCCCAAACGAATGCAAACGATCATACAATATTTGGAAGGGATGAAGCTTTTTGAGAACGAAAAGATACATAAATTAATTCCACGAGTCGTCACTAAATCGATCTTACAATTAGCACATTCTCAGTATTATATCGAGGCAGTTGAGAGACTTTCCAAATTTGGAAGTGGAATGCTCAGTGAAGAAACCTACATAACTCATGATACCTTTTTATTGGCAAAAAAAGCGGTAGGAGGAGTTATTGCTTGTCTTGAAAGCGTGATTAATCACAAATCAAATCAAGCTTTTGCCTTAGTTCGCCCTCCAGGTCATCATGCGTTGCGGGAACAATCCTCAGGGTTATGTATTTTTAACAATATCGCGAATGCTATACACTATTTACGCAAGCGGAAAAATTACAATAAAAAAATTGTCATTATTGATATTGATGATCACTATGGTGATGGAATTGCTCGCTTTTTTTATGAAGATCCCAACGTACTTTATTTCTCAGTTCATGAGTTTGATTTTGTTGAAGGAGATATGGGCTTTATTACCGAATTAGGAGCAAAAAAAGGAAAGGGCACGAATATCAATTTTCCCATCCCCATGAATACGACGGATGCCCATTTTATGGAATTTACCGAGATCCTTACTCCCATTCTTGCTCAATTTCATCCCGATTTGATAATTGTTGCAGCAGGATTCGATATGTACTTTGCTGATCCGATCGGTAATTGTCTGCTTACAAGTAAATCATATTATGAATTTGCAAAATATATTTTGGCTCGTGCAAGACAAGTATGTGACGGTAAGGTTGCATTTGTACTAGAAGGAGGGTATTCCCTCATAGGCTTACCGATATGTGTTAGCGCCATTATCAGAGCATTATTAGGAGAACCGTTTATCCCCCAACCGTTTGAACAAGTTGAATTCTCAGCTCCTCTTGAAAAGACTGATTTCCTTACAATAAAGGATTCACTGAAAGAATTACTCCAATCGTTTTGGAATATCTAAATATTATGATACATTATCTTATTCTCTTATATAAAATTAAAATAAAGAAAAGAAAAATTAGAATATTAAAGAAAACTTAGATAACCTTCTCAAATTCCAAAGCGTATTTTTGCACCGTGAGCAGCGCATCCCGGGGACCTACCGCGGGATTAATGTAGGTTATCAACCCCCCATCCCCCCCGATGGGGATAGGACAGATTATGAGATGCCCCTTTCCTTGAATATTAGTACCGATTTTGCGTTCCTCTGTGTTTTCCACAATCATATATTTAATCCCTTGTATGGTAATGCTGGACATCCCTTGCTGTCCCAGCTCCAACTTGGTTTGTAATAACTCGTTAATCTGATCTAAATCGTTCGAAATATCCCAATTTTGTGTTTGTGTAACAAGAGATCCGCTCTTATCCACAACTGCAACGCCATATACATTTGGCTCGGCGTCGATTAGCTGATTTATCAAGTCATCTACTGACATATTTCAGATATTTTATCCGTTAATTTATTTAATTCTTATTTTTATATACAATATATAAACCATTTTAATTATAAAATACTAATGTATTTTATAACAATAAGAATATTCAATAAAATTAGAAAGGGTGAATAGAAATAGTTTTTATAGGCCTTATGCGGAAGGGGATTCTCATAATCTTACGCGAGAAGAGGACTTTTATGATATTTACAGTGATCTACTCGTTGCTGATCTTTCTTACAAGTCTATTCCTTGAATTTGCATTTAGCGGACAATTCGGAGATTTAGCATTATATTTGGTTCTTATCTTCATGTTTGCTAGCTTAATCTTATCATTACTTTATGCATGGTTATTGGTAAGTAGAAATAAGAGAAATTGGGCAACGTTTAAATGCATTGGCTATACGAACGGAAATGTTATAACAATGTTAGCAGGTATTATCCTTTTTACGGCATTTCTGGGATTTTTTGTAGTGGTTGAAATTTTATTTCATTATGCAGCAATTTTTTCCTACGTATTTCCTGATAATGTAGCTGCGAACAACACGCTAATAAGCTTACTTCCAACTGTATTAACCAGTGTGACTTTTATGCTTGTCCAACTTATTTCAATAGCTCTTATTTATCGAAAAACCTTAAAAATTCGGCCAATTGTGGCCTTAAAGAAAGTGGAGGCGTAGGTGATCTGAAAAAATGCCAGTAGATATGGATGTTATGATTAAGGCTATTGATGTAAATAAGGAGTATCGCAGAGCGGGAGCAATTATTCGTGCCTTGGCAGATGTAAACTTAGAAATCAAATCGGGCGAATTTGTGATTATTCAAGGACCAACAGGGTGCGGAAAGTCAACTCTATTAAATGTACTGTCTGGTTTGGACATCCCTGATAGCGGAAAAATTATCTTTGACGGAGAAAACATTGCCAGAGCCACCGAAGACAGATTAGCGCGATTACGAAGGATGAAAATTGGATTTGTTTTTCAAGACTTTAATTTAATTAGAACGCTGACTGCCCTTGAGAATGTGGAAAGCGTTCTATGGCCCACAGTATTACGTACCTCAGAAATTGAAGATAGAGCAATTGCAGCACTGAGAGATGTAAATTTATTAGAACGAAAAGATCACTTTCCCGTTCAGATGAGCGGTGGTGAGAAACAGAAATGCGGCTTGGCTCGTGCTATTATTCATAGACCTCGTGTCATTCTTGCAGATGAGCCAACAGGAAATCTAGATCCTGAATCAGAAAAGGAAATCATGGATTTGCTCAAAGAGATTAATAAAGATTCCGAAACTACCGTGATCGTGGTCACACATAGAGAAAAACTAACCTCATACGGAGACAAAATCGTTAAGATGAAAGACGGTAAAATCCAAAGCGTTAAATAACCATTAGAACTTTTTTTACATATTCTTTTATTATAACTTTTTTTAAAAGGTATTATTAAAATTCAAATTAATTATGTTCTTTTTCTTTTTTCTCCTTTTCATTTAGTGATTTTCATTTAGTGATTTTCATTTAGTAATTTTTATTTAGACTTTTGATAGCTCTATTATTGATATACAAGAGAGAATAGTTAGCTAATATTAACTATCCTTCTGGTGTTAAAATTGAAAATTCCTCTAAGAAAAACTCTACTATGAAAAATGAATTAAAGTAAAAATTATCTTGAAAGATAAAAAAATAAATAGGAGGGACTTTTTCTTATAATCAACGTAATCAACTTAATTATATCAATTAAATGCATTTGAAAATTGAGTGAAACTTATGGCACGTAAAGTTAAAAGTCTATTAGTCTCTCGCCTGATTGTTCTAATTACCGCAATTCTCATCCCCATAGCTATCTTTGTCATTTTTATCAGTGTTAATTTTGATCTATGGTTTTCAGAGAGTCAAACCCTAGAATTCTGGATAATTAAAGTGCTCTGTCCAGTCATTTTCGCCGCTTCATGGTTATATTTCATGATTCTTTTTCGAAACCGCATTGCTCTCACTATAGATTCAATGGAACGCGTCACCTCTATAATCCCTCTTCGTTTAAAAATTTTTTATGGAATGATAGCCCTCTTCGTATTATTCATCTTTATCTTTCCGTTAATTACTCCTTTTGTTTCTATCCTTAGTTTTATGTCAATCGCATGGCAAATTTCTACCCGAACGCATGAATTTGATGCATCCGGCAAATCTCCATGGTATACAAAAATACTTATGATCCTTTTTGTTATTGTTCCTATCTTTTGTACTGTTGCGATTATTCCCGAGTATGTCCTTTTATCAAATTTTATTTCCGCCAGTATTTGGGAACCTTTAATTGAACATATTTATACAATTTCATATTGTCTCTGCACTGCGTTAGCAGTAGGTTCCCTTTTCTTTCTCTTTGGCAACAAGGGTGTGAGTGAATATGAGCAAATTTTAACACATCCCGATGAGAAGAAAGGGAATACTTATATTAAATATGTTGAAGTCATCTTGTTCTTGTTTTTATTGATATTGGCATATACAGGGTTTGAACTTATTGAGTTTTTCTATGGAGCAGGTTTGGTGATCGTTGTATTTGTTTCTATCGTGAATTTCTTTTCGTCTAAATCGAAGACTGGGAAATTTAGAGGACATATTCTGGGGTATCTCTTAGCAGCAATCTTCATGGGCTCTAATTTACTCATCTTCAACATTGAGTTTGGAGCGATTTTCCAGATTATAAGCTTGGTGGTATTGGCAGGAGTGTTTATCGTCGTTTTTATCATCACTTTCATAGTTTTAGAAGAGGAAGATGAATTCTAAAACGAAATTAAGCATCTTTTCTTTTTAATTTACTTTTTATTACAATCTCTTCGGTCTAAGGTTTGAATTTGATCGTTTTTTAGGTCCCCTATTTCGTATCTTCAAAATCATACCATTATTTCACAAAATAATTTTTTTATACTATTATTTAATAGAATTTAATAAGCTTTGAGTATATCCTATTGGTGAGCAATATCTATTAAACCAAATAAATAACTTAAAATTTTAGGATTCATAAGTTATAAATTATTAATTGCATAATATAATAATAATAGATAATAAAGAGTGAAATCGAAATGAGTCCTATAAAGAAAGATGACGATTATCAGGTTTCTGAAGATAAGCGCTGGTTTAAAAAGTGGTGGCCGGAAAATGTGCCTCACAACATTAAATTTGAAGAGAAAACAACTAATGAACTCCTTGACGAACAAGTTGCAAAGTATGGAGATCAGAACTTCATCTGGTTCCTCGAGACTTGGGTCACTTACAATCAATTCCAAGACTATGTGAAACGGCTGGCAACTGCTCTCCACGCGCTGGGTGTGAGAAAAGGAGATGTTGTCGCATTACATTTACCAAACTCCATTCAATATGTTCTTTCGTACTATGCAATTACCAGAATTGGTGCTATTGCTAGCGGAATTAATCCAACCTATCAACCGATGGAAATTCTTCACCAGCTTCAAATCATAAAGCCAAAAATGTTAATCGTGCTTGACGCGTTATACGAACCATATATTAAGCCTATAATTGATAAAGCAAATATAGAGATTGTAGCTTATACAAACGTAGCCGATTTAGCTCACGGCTTAGGATTTAAAAGAGTTCTGGGAAAACTGTTAGGAAAAATTCCTAAAGGAAAAGTAGATTATCCGGGAGCACTCAAATTTATGGATCTTCTTGATACTGATCCAAAAGTGCCGAGGGTAGATATTGATGTAAAGACTCATCCTGCAACCTATATTATGACGGGTGGAACAACTGGCCTTCCAAAAGCAGCTGTATTAACTCATTTTAATGCGGTTTCGAATGCCATTCAATGTCAATATTGGCTGGGTGGAGAACAACCTGGTATAGGAAGTGTTGGTGTGTTGCCTCTCTTCCATAGTTTTGCTCATACGGTTGTTATGAATACAACAGTTGCCGTAGGGGGATGGATGATGTTATTTCCACGTCCTCCGAGTACCGAAGAATTGCTTGAAACAATTGAAGAATTACCCTCTCCTCAAGGACTAGTTTACGCGGGTGCGGAAATCTTGTTCAAGAGACTCGCTGAATTTGAAGATATTAAAGACTATCCTGGTGTGATGGGAAAATTGAAGCTATGTGTATCGGGGGCAGGTCCCTTGCACAGACCCGTACGCGACGCATTTGTACAAAATACGGGAGGTCGAATAGTTGAAGGATATGGATTATCTGAAGCGTCTCCGGTAGTAAGTGGTGGAAATCTATTTGGTGAAAGTCCTATTGGTGTGATTGGTATGCCATTCCCAGGAACTGAATGGGGAATTTGGCCTTCTGATGATTTTGAAGCAGGACCTTTGTGTCTCGGCAATCCAAGCGATACTAAATTTGGAGAAGAGAATACCGGAGAGCTCTGTGTACATGGGCCTCAAGTAATGTTAGAATATCTTAATAAACCAAGTGCTACCGAGGATACAATTAGAGAATACAATGGAAAACTCTGGTTATTGACGGGAGATATAGGTTTTATGAACGAGGATGGTACTGTTGAGCTTCGCGATAGAAAGAAGCAATTGATCAAATACAAGGGATACAGTGTCTATCCTAAAGAAGTTGAAGAATTATTGATGAAACATCCCGAAATTTCTGAAGCTGCAGTTGCAGGAATTCCAAACGAGGAATTTGGAGAGGCAGTGAAGGCATGGGTAGAATTAACTGAAGGGTCTACTTTAACTCCTGAGGAGATTAAAAAGTGGGCTGAGGATAATATGACACATTACAAACGTCCTTATCATGTGGAAATTGTCACTGAAGTTCCAAAAAACTTGATTGGAAAAGTGCAACGGAGAATCCTTCAAGTCAATGATCCCTTATATATTAAGGTGCACGGACAACCTCCAGAGCAAGATAAAGCATAACCACTAAAATACGATCTTATTTTTTAACCACTCTATTTTTTTCTTTTCTTTTTTATTTTTACATTAATCATCTAGTTAGTACTATTCCTCTTAGATATTATTTTTTCTCGAGTCAAAAAGAGTTCTAATTTGGATATATGATACTTTTCTTTGAACCTATCTTTTTAATTAAAAAAATTATGTCATTCATCGATACTTACCGTCACAGCAGCATTACACATAATCATCATATCTGAAGTATCTCCTAATTCTTCTATTTTAACTCCTTTTACCACCAGACCTCCTTTTACTATTTCAATTGATTTTTCTCCAAATGGTACTGCTTTTAATACCTTTTTCTTATCTATTGTTTCTGGAAACGGGGCACCTATTTTCACATGTACTTTCATTTGTAACAATTGTTTTGGTGTTGTAAGATTACATATCTCCAATAATCCTGTCAAACAATTATTGGAAATTGCGTTTTTGATAGCTTTCTGAGCTGCATGTGTACAATCATTATCATGCCCATGCTGATCTGTTCCGCACCCTAGCTGGACAATAAATCGTTTCGTAACCATAATTTTATTCTCAATTTTTTTAATTATGATATAATCTTGTAATGATTTTCTAAAAAAAAAAGCTAATTGATATTTCATTTGACTCTTTCTTTTTTTGAAAAGAAAAAAGTTATACAGGATGAAAAGGGAAAAATTAGCAGCTAGCGAAAAATTAATCGAAAAGTAAAAAATTTATCAAAGATTACTACTATAAATAGAAAAAATAGGTGTCACTCTGTGAATCTCATCGATAGAAAAACAGTAGCAGAATACGTCCACTCATTTATCCCTTATTTGTCTATAGACCAAATTGAAAATTTAATTGAAAGACCTCCCAAAGAAGTTAATTATACCTATGCCTTACCTGTATTCCAATTGGCAAGACATGAACGAAAAGCTCCTCATTTAATTGCTAAAGAATTGAGTCAAAAAATGATAAGTACATCCTTATCATTACCTGAATTTTTAGAAGATATTAAACACGAAGGGCCATATCTCAATTTTAGATTGAAACCGATCTTAATTCTAGAAAACATTTATCAGTTGAAAGAGAATTATGGGAGAATGAGAGAAGAACTAGAAAATGTAAATTCAAATCAAAAGGAAATGGAAACAAATCGTGTAGTTGTTGAATATCCCTCTCCGAACACAAATAAACCGCTCCATCTGGGACATGTTCGAAACATGCTTATTGGAAGCTCTCTCTCAACCCTGTTGGACTATAAAGGAAACAGAGTTTTTCAAGTTAATCTAAATAACGATCGGGGCATCCATATCTGTAAAAGCATGCTGGCATACAAAAAATTGGGCGAAAATGAAAAGCCAGATATAAAACCAGACCATTTTGTTGGGAAGTTTTATGTAAAATATAATGAATTAGAAGAGCAAGATCCGCATTTCATAGAGGAGGCTCAGAAATTATTGAAAAAATGGGAAGAAAAAGATCCCCAAACGCGCGCGCTCTGGAAAAAGATGAACCAATGGGCAGTAGAGGGGTTCGAAGAAACCTATAAAAAATTAGGGGTTTCCTTCGATAAACAGTATTTTGAATCAGATTATTATTGGAAGGGAAAGGAATTAGTTTTAAAAGGATATAAGGATGGAATATTTGAAAAGACAGAAGATGGAGCGATTGTCGCACCTTTAGAAGAGACCTATAATTTGCCAGATAAAATCCTCTTGAGGAGCGATGGGACTGCCATCTATATTACCCAAGATATCTATCTTGCCTATTTAAAAAAAAAAGATTTCAATTATGATGATTCTATTTATGTCGTGGGAAATGAACAAAATCTTTATTTTAAGCAGCTTTTTGCGGTCCTCGAGATGCTTGGTTTTAAGGAGCGGAAATATCATCTTTCATATGGAATGATCTATCTTCCAGAAGGAAAAATGAAAAGCAGAGAAGGAAAAGTAGTGGATGCGGATGATTTAATTGAGGAAATGAAAACGATTGCGTATGAAGAAGTCGATAAAAGATATCCTCATCTTTCAAAGCAAGAAAAGCTTTACCGGGCAGAATCCATCGGGATGGCAGCCTTAAAGTTTTTTATTTTGAAGATCAGTCCAAAATCTGATTTTGTTTTTGACCCTGAGGAGAGTATCTCTTTTGAAGGAGAGACTGGACCATACGTGCAGTATGTATATGCGAGGATTCAATCTATTCTTGAAAAAAGCACGTTCTCATTAGATCTTGCTATCGATACCAATCTCTTAAACGATGATACTGAATTGGACCTTATTAAATATCTTAGTTATTTTCCTGAAATTATTGATAGTGCTGCTAAAAATTATGAAATCCATCTAATTCCCCAATACTTGCTAAATTTGTGCCAAACATTCAATTCATTTTACAGCAAATGTCCCGTAATTCAAGCTGATAAAGAGCTACAAAAAGCTCGGCTTCTATTAATAAAATGCGTGCAAATTGTTATCCAGAGCGCATTACATTTAATTGGAATTCAAACTTTAGAGGAAATGTAATCTTATATTTACTTCTATATATTTTGCATTTGGTTAGGTTATCAATAATATTAAAAATGTTAAAAAATGGAAACAGTTTTGAATAAAATTTGTTCATGCGAAGGGTGGAACATGTCCCTTATTCGCACAGGCTAAAACCGGTAACCTCTATCGGATAGAGTGTGGATAAACCCCTCTCCGACTACTTTTACTCCTTCTCATACGTGTCTCTCGAAATGAGAGATGTGTTCCACAAATGAGGGAGGTTCTCACATACCCGAGGTATAACAAATTATTCCAATGCACTTACAGTTTGGGTTTTCTTTTTTTTTCCTTTTTAAGGTAGTTTTAATTACGTTTTTTAGGTTTTTTAGTCTTCTAGAAGGGGAGTTTCCATCGATTTGGTAATTTCGATTTTACAGAGTTACGACTTCACATGCGTTCATTGTATAATTTAACCATTTTTTAATAAAAAAATTATATGAGTCGTATGAGTTTTAATAAAAATGATGATTATATTCATTATAGAAGAGGAAAATAATAATGAAATTTTTTGATTATGGAGAAGTAATCACCCGCGACACGGAATTTGTAGTCTTTGGTATCCCCTGGGACGAGTTTACTTCAATAGAGATTGCAAGTTCGGCTCCTGCTCCAAATAAATTGCGGGAAGTATCCCAGCATTTGGCCCTTGGAACAGAATTGGGAATGGAGATTCCGAATTTCAAGGTGGTTGATATCGGAAATGTAACAATTATACCCGAAAACGCTTCCAAAAATTTAGAGGCAATACAACACTTTGTCGATGCAATCTATGCCGAGAAAGAGGATATAATCCTAATAGTGATGGGGGGAGATCATTTTTGCTCTTATCCCGTGATTAAAAGTGTTGGGGCTAGAAAAGCCGCCAAGAATGATTTTGGTGTGCTGGTATTTGATGCACATTTGGATTTTTATGAAGAATATGATAATACTATCTACTCTCATGCTGCGGTAAGCCATCGAATTTACGATTTGGACTTCATAGGATCCCATAATTTGTTAATTGCGGGAACGAGGGATGTAGATATTCCTGAAATGAAATTAGCACAAAAAGAAAATCTTGCGTATCTCAATGCTCATGAAGCCTTTTTAAATTTGAGAGAGTATATAAATAACATTATTTCCTTTTTTAAAACCTCTAAAATCAACCAGCTTTATATATCTATCGATATTGATGCCTTAGACCCTTCCACCGCTCCAGGAACAGGCTACGCAATACCGGGGGGCTTTTCATATAGAGAATTATGGACAATTCTTAAAAACATTTCAGAAGAATTTCAAATTACAGGATTCGATGTGGTTGAGGTATCTCCTAATCTTGATTTGCCAAACCACATTACGGTCAATTTAGCAGCAAAATTAATTACGGAACTTATCTCCTTTATCTCACCCAAATAATAGAAAATGATTAGCAAGGAACAAGAAGAACGGAGTAATTAGCAAGGAACAAGAAGAACGGAGTAATTAGCAAGGAACAAGAAGAACGGAGTAATTAGCAAGGAACAAGAAGTAAATGACCAATAAAAAATAAAAAAAATTTGATTATTATGGTAGAGGATAACCTTAAAGAAAAATTAAAAAAAGTAAATCAAATTAATATTACGCAACAGACCTCTATAAGATCTCTTATCTCAAGTTTAAAAAATACGGGATTTAATGCAAAACGGCTAGCTAACGCATGTGAAATTTATGAAAGAATGCTACATGATCCTGAATGCATCAAATTTTTTGGACTTGCGGGTGCTATGGTTCCTGTAGGAATGCAACGCATCATTCATGATTTCTTGGACGAAGGATATATTGATATCTTAGTGACCACGGGAGCAAATCTTACACATGATATTGCAGAAGCCTTAGGATATCATCACCTCCAAGGAAATGTAGATGTTGAGCAATTGGATGATGCAGGTCTCCACAAAGACCAAATGAATAGAATCTATGATGTATTCTTGCCAAATAAAGTCTATGAAGGAATTGAAGATTTTGTTTCTCAATTAGATCTTCCTTCAAATGAGATGCCCATCCATGAATTTTTAAAATTATTAGGAGACCAATTACCTAGTAATCAAAATTCTATACTCAAAATAGCTGCAGAAAAAAATATTCCCATTTTTTGTCCTGCTTTTACTGACTCGGGCTTAGCACTCCAATTAGGATTTCATCATCGCAAATTGAACTTAAATCACTTTACAGACATGCTCAAATTGATTGATCTCGCTTGGGATGCTAAGACTTCGGGTGTATGTATCGTGGGAGGGGGAGTACCTAAAAATTTTATTTTTCAGTCATTACAATTTTGTCCCACTTCCGCTAAATATGCCATTCAAATCACTATGGATCGACCGGAGCCCGGAGGGTTGAGTGGTGCTACCCTTAGCGAAGCGGTCTCTTGGGGAAAAGTACATGAATACGCAGAACACTCAATGGTGATTGCCGATGCCACTATTGTTCTTCCGTTATTATTGTGGTACTTAAAGACTTCCAAATAATTATTGTAAAAAATTTAGGAAACTCATTATAGAAAGCTCCTCTTGAATTCTTACCTTAGCACCAATTTCATTAATTTGTTTGAACTCTAAAAAATTAATTATGGCGCTTTACTTTAAATTAAAATCATCCATCCAAAATTTTTATAGTAAAAATCCTTATTCCACATATGGCGAAAACTGACCAAGAAAAAGAACAAGAACGAAAGATTCGTTCGACTTGGATGACGATTTGGCTTGTCCTTGGAGTAGGAATAGGAGTTACTTTTGGATTAGCATTTGAGAACATTATTATTGGAATACCTATCGGAATTGGATTAGGAATCGCATTGGGACTGCCATAGGCGAAGCTCAAGTGCAGAAGAGCACTACACAAGACCCATCCAATTAACTTTTATTTTTTTGGACACTTGCGTGTATCTCTTTTGTTCTTAAAATTAAACCCTACTTAAACAAATTAAAAAAAATGAGAATAAGTATTAGTATATTCAATAGTTGGGTTCAAAGTATAGTATAACCCAGAAATAAATAGACTGAATTTTATTTAACCTCAATCTTTTTCTTCTCAACAGGTTCCGGTTCTTTCTTGGGTATTTTTATGTTGAGGATTCCTTTCTCAAGACTGGCATCTATGCTGTCTTCGTCTATATTTTCCGGTAAATTAAATGCTCTGTAATAATTCGCAGATCTGTACTCCGTTCTAACAACTTGCCCTTCTTCCTCTTCCTTGGACTCTTCCTCTATCTCTCCCCTAATTTCTAAAAGACCATCATGTAGCGAGACCTCAATGTCACCTTTATCCAAACCAGGCATCTCTGCAGAAATAATGAATGATTCATCATCTTCTTTAATATTCGACAATGGTGTTCGGAAAATGGGACCTTCTTCCCATTTAATTAATGCCCCAGGCCGTCGGAACGGTCGCCAAAACAGATCATTAATTTCATCAAACATTTTGTCCATTTCTTGGAATAAGGAAAATGGATTATGACGTCTTATTGATAATTCGCGGGTCCTCTTTTCATCCCCGCCTTCTTCAGAACCTTCACCTTTCTTTACATCAATCTTTTCTGACATATCATCAACCTCCTTTTCTATCTCTTCTTTCTAATTTTTACATTTAGGTTGGTCATAAGGGGCTTGTCAATCATAACTTTACAACCACCCACTTACTTAAGTTAATATAAAAAATTTTTATATTTAAACCTTTCGGTTTTAAGTTTTAAATAAAAATGGACTTAAATTTATAGAAGACGAAGATATTTTCTGCTATATATCTTTTTCAATGAGGGGCTGATATAGCAATCTCTCTCCTTCCTTGTTAATGAAGAATAATCTTGTTAAAAAATTGATTATATAGAATTATATTTGTTAACTCTGTTACTATATATATAGCTCATTGAGTCATCCTAACCTTAATACCAGTATTATCTTTAATATCAATTATAGTAATTATGGCACTAACAGAACCTAGATCTCTAAAAACTAAACTCTCTAATGTATCGCAAAAAATTTTTTAAGATATTCTACTACAATTCCACAAAATCCTCAAATGAGCAAAGATCTCTTATAATCTAATCCAACAAGATCAGATTTAAATTTATAAATATGGTCTATTTATGTAGAGAACTTTAAAAATTATTAAAATTGAATACAATCAAATGGAGATCCAGAATTTCTTCAAGATGATTGGATGAATATGGAAAAAGTATAAGACAACTGCTATTAAAATGGAACAAAAATTTAACGCCTTTAAGAAGGATAGAAGTGATGAATATCACTTATTAAATGATGATACCCTGGTATCATTATCAGATGAGCTAGAAAACTTAAAATTGGAAGATATTATTGATAGCAATCAACTCCAGAGTATTATGGATGATTTCTTTAAATTGACTAATATTGGAATTGCAATCATTGATATGGAAGGAGAAATTCTTGTGGCTACGGGATGGCAAGACATCTGCACTGAATTTCATCGTATCAATCCCGAAACTAAAAAGAAATGCATAGAAAGTGACGTCTATCTTGCTCAAGATGTTCAACCTGGAGAATACTTAATTTATAAATGTAAAAATAATCTGTGGGATATGGCGACTCCCATTTGTGTGGGAGGGGACAGAATTGGCACCTTGTTTTTGGGACAATTTTTCTTTGAGGATGATGAGATTAATTATGAATTTTTTGAGAAGCAAGCGGAAAGATATGGTTTTGACAAAAACAAATATCTTAATGCTCTGGATCGTGTACCTCGATGGAGTCGAGAGAGAGTAGAGACCGTTATGAGTTTTTATACCCAGTTTGCCTCAATGATTTCTGAGTTGAGCTATAAAAATCTTCTCTTACGCAAATACATACAAAAGCAAAAAAAAATAGAGAACGATTTGAGAGCATCTGAAGATGCCTTAAAAGAGGCTCTCCAACATACTCGATTTTATCGAGATCTGCTTTCACATGACATTGGAAACAAACTTAATAACATAAATCTTTCCATCCAACTCTTAGAAGACATAGAAGATTTTGAGCAACATGGAAACATCGTACAAGAATATGCAAATATTATAAAACAAGAAGTAAATGAGGGACAATCTATTATCTCTCGAGTGCAAAAACTTTCAAAAGCATTTATCGGAGAGATTGAAAAGGAACCAATTAATCTTAAAGAATATATTGTATCCGCGATTGAATCTGCAAAAAATAGCTTTCAAACAAAAAAAAGTAAGATTCATACAAGTTATCCTAAGGAGGAAATTATTGTACAAGGAGGAAGTTTACTCCTCGATGCATTCGAAAATATTTTGATTAATGGTGCGCTTCATAATAATAATAATGTTATTAAACTATGGGTAGAAATTTCTGCAAGTGAACAAAAAGAGGGCTATGTTAAAATAGAGTTCAAAGATAACGGAGTGGGCATTCCCGAAAAATTAAAATCTGATTTATTCAATAAATCCATAAAGAAACTCTCGGAACGTGGGGGGATGGGTATTGGACTTTCGTTGGTGAAAAATATTATTACAAGCTATGATGGAGAAATATGGGTCGAAAACCGCATCAAAAATGACTATCGCAAAGGAAGTAATTTTGTTATTCTCCTTGAAAAGATTTGAGTTTTTCTCATTAAAATTCTATAATCCTCTGAATTTTTAAAAGAATTGTTTTGAATTTTTAGAACTGACCCGCTATATCCCAATAAAAAATTTTTGTAGCAAATTGAATTGATAACTAAGATCTAAAAATGTAATAGAAACTCAGTTATAACTGATATAACTCCTCACTATTCCTCATGTTGAGCTTATGTATTCTTCAAGTATAAGAAGAACTTGTTCTAATACGAGCTCTTTAAATCTGATACGGTTGGACTTAAAAATGTGTTTAGAAACAAAAGTTCTCTTTTCTGATGCAAATCCTATATATACCAACCCAACAGGTTTCTCGGGAGTACCTCCCGTGGGACCCGCAATCCCCGTAACTCCCACACCCGCCTCCGTTCCCGAGATATCTCGAATTCCCTGACATAACTGATAAGCAACCTGTTCTGAGACCGCTCCATAGTGTTCAAGCGTGTGAGCATCTACATTTAATAACTCCCTTTTCGCTTCATTACTATAGCACACAACTCCCCGCTCAAAAACCTCCGATGCCCCCGAAATATTAGTAAACATATGGCTTAAAAACCCTCCTGTACATGACTCCGCAAAAGCTATCATTTTTCCCTTTTCTGAATATTTTCTTATGAGCTCCTCAATCTTTTTTAGATACTCCATTGTTTTTAATTCTCAACTAAAAGTTTTTTATTCTAAATTATTATTTTTTAACATAAATTTTATAATCAAAAGAATTCTATTTTAATAAAAAATTTTAAGCAAGAAATAAATTTTCTATTAGAAAGCTATAATAAAATTCTACAGTGTGATTGAATGAACGAGAAAAGCGAGAGAAAGGGATATGTCTTCAAGATTACTGTAATTGGCGATCCGGCTGTGGGTAAAACCTCACTTATCAAAAAATATACTCAAGGGTCATTTCAAAAGGATTACATCAAAACCCTTGGCGCTCAATTTAGTAAATATGATGAAGAAATAGACGGTGAGAACTGTAAGCTGTTTTTTTGGGATATAGCAGGCCAAGATGAGTGGAGCTTCATGAGAGGCACATTCTACAAAGGGAGCAAAGCGGCAATTATAGTTTACTCGCATACAGATGAAGAGAGCTTTGAGCACATACCTAACTGGCATGAAGACATTAAAAAATTCTGCGGAGATATTCCCATTGTATTATTTGGAAACAAGCTTGATTTAATTGATGCTGCGGATGTAAATGAAAAAAAGCCAAAAAAATTGGCCAAAAAACGGAACTTTTTAGCCTACATTAACACATCTGCAAAAACTGGAACAGGAGTATATGAAGGGTTCCAGAAAATCATCCGAAAATTACATTCCGAACATAAAGATAAAGAATGGTAAAGATATGAATGAATGCAAGCGAGACCACCCCCGATTATCCCAAAATCCTTTTCTTCTCTTCAAAACACTGTACACCATGCAAACCTGTAGAAGAGCGTTTAGATAGAATAAACCTTTCTATGTTTGGGAAGAAATTAATAATAGAAAAGATAAATATTGATATAAAGACCAATCGAGACCTCATCATGAAATACAAGATCACGAGTGTTCCCACGCTGATCATCGGTAGTAGCAAATTAATGGTCAATATAGATGATTCGGATATAATCGATGCTATCTTGCAAGCATATGTGGATTCAGTTAAGATTTAGGTTCGAAATTGATACTAACTCAAAGAGAAAACATATAGTATAAAAAGGAATAAAGCATAAATATAGCATAGAAATAAGAAAAGAAAGAGAAGAGAGAAGAGAAGAATGAATCGGCAATTACTCTCCGACATTTTATCGGAAATGAAGAAAAACCTGAAGGAAAGTAAGGGCATCGGTGATTTAAAAGCAGGTGCTCTTTTTGCGTTGGGACAACAATTAGATGCGATTTTTTATTATTTAGGGCACGAACTCGGTAATATCATTAATGTGAAACCTACTGAGAATGAGAATGAAATTACAGAACAGTTGATGGGTATTATCTCAGAGTATCATCTCGGAGAGGTAGAAATTGTGCAAAGTTCTGATGAGATCATCGAATTACGTTTAAGAAGGCATTCTTCAATTAAAGATCTCATTAATAAAGGGATTCAATCAGAATCTAATTTTTGTTCCTTTGAGGCGGGCATTTTGGCGGGTATTGTGGAAAAGATGAGCGATTTTCATTGTTTTGCGCAGGAAGTAAGCTGTAGCTTGCAATCGGGCAACGATTTTTGTGAATTTATGATTGTATTTCAAAAAGAATAATTTTATATATTTCTAAAATGTTACCTTAATATCTTAAATAACCTTGGATGTAAAAACAAAAATAAGTGGTTTGTTTTGTATAAAGTTAAAATAGTTTTGCTTGGCGAAGCAGGAGTTGGCAAGACTTCACTAGTTTATCGTTTTGTTCAAGATACATTTCGCGAATCCTATAAAAGCACATTAGGCGTGAATCTATTAAAAAAGGATTTAGATATTGAGGGATATGGTGCTACTTCCGCTCAAATTTGGGACCTGGGTGGTCAGGAAAGCTTCAAAAATCTACGACAGTTATACTTAGAGGGTGCTAATGGAGCATTAGTAATCTACGATGTGACAAAAAGAAAGACTTTTGATAAATTGGACGAGTGGATTTCAAGTTTTCGTGAATCACGAGGGCAAGAACCCCTTCTTTTAATTGGAAATAAGATTGATCTGAAGCAGCGAATTCAAGTGTCCGAAAAGGAGGGTAAAAAATACGCAAAAGAGCACGGTGTGGACTTTCTTCTTACTTCCGCCAAGACCGGAAATAATGTGGAGGTTGCGTTTAAAGATTTAATTAAAAAGATCTTGGATACGCTTACGCAGTGATTCTTTCTTCATATAACCTCTCTTTTTACATAAAATAATATCTTCTTCTTAATTATTATTCCTCAAGTTAAAATAAACAAATTGGTAAGAAAATTTTCTTACCCTCTTTTTTGGTGCCCTATTTTGATATTTCTCTGATTTAAACACATTATTGAAGAGTTTTATATTCTTTCTAATTCTTATCATCGCAAGGACACAATACATTTATACTCTACCCCTCAATTTCATATACTCCCTGGGTTTTAACATTTTTTTTCTATCCATACAATTTCTCCATTCCGATTTACATAGCCCTTTTTTTTATTTAATATAAACTCAAGCAATTCTCCATTCCAAAAGTCGTAGATCCAATCAAATTTCGGTTTAATTATAAATTCTCCCTGGGTATTAATTAATCCAAATCTTCCCCCACGTATTCCTGAATATCCTACACTTCCCCCAATATTTACCCATGTGGTTCCATTATGATGATATCCTACCCAGTCATACTGGGGCTTTGCTAATACAATACCATTGGCATCAATTAATCCCCATTTATTACCTTTTACCCAAATTCTTGCATGGTTACCTATAAAGGGTTCAATTGCAACAAATGAGATTGCAGGTTTAATCAGTATTTTTATGTCTTTATTAAAAATCTTCCATGTACTCTCATATTTCATCCAGCATGCTTTTGTGAGTTTTTTATTTGTGAGTATATTGGCTGTACAACAATTTCACCATGAGCAGTAATGAAACCATATTTAGAGTTGATAACTATTATTCCATATACTCCATCAAAAGATTCTACATGGTCGATGGGTTTCTCTAATTTCTTAATTATATTACCGCTTTTATTAATGAAAACCCAATTTTTTTCCGCAATTTTAACAAGGGCTTTATTGTTATGGAAGTTAAATGGATTTTTATACAGATATTCTAATAATTTCACCATAGGATCGGCACGGAAGCCCCGTCCTTTAGGGCGGGGAGGAAGTGCCGTTAGATAGTATTAGGTGACAAG
>SHMU01000024.1 GCA_008080765.1 Promethearchaeota archaeon
TGAGGCGATCCGAAAGTGCAAAGTTATAAATCAAGCGGCATTTCTCCGATAAATCCCACAGGAGTTCTAATTGATCTTCTGTGGGATAAATGCGAATTTTTTGGGTTAATTGCACGTTCTCTTCTCCTTGCGAGGGTCTCTTTCTCTACTAGTGTATAGTATGCGAGGTATTTAAAAGGAGGGGGTCCGTTACTTTAGTGATGTATAATGCGGAAAATCTCACCCACACCATAAACCATGTAGATGCTCTGCGAAATTCATCCCCTCCATGAATGGAGGGGACTTCTTTCGCAATTAGTTAAATTTCATCTTATCTCAATTAGTAACTTATGAATTTATACTAATATATTGAACTACCAGAACGCGAAGGGGCGGGATTCTTGCTTTAGAGATCGGGGTACCAGGTGCATTTTGTACGATCTCCCCAAGCATGAATTCCTGTTATCCCCTCGAGAGGGTTTATCTAAGTTCTTGTACATCTAACAGCAAAAGGTAACACGGCGGAACAAGCTCTGAGAGGGATTCGCTGTAGTGATGGATGAAACATTCCAGACACCCCTAAAGGAGCGTCCGTTCTTTTATGTTTATTGGTAAAACGTAATCAACTTAAATATAAGGATAACGGATAACTATAAGATTTTGAAATGGAAAAAAGTTAGGAGTGAAAATGCATCCCCATTTTCATTATTTCTTTTATTCTTTTGAATTCTTTCACTTCTACTGGAGTTGTTTTATTTTAACAAATTTCTTTCTATTTCATCATTAACTCCCTATAGTATGATTCTAAATATCGTCATACTCTGCGATTTATAATTTAAGTATGCATTTATAGTAAATCGCCAAATGACAAACATTAATATGTCTCGAAGAAATGAATTTAAAAAAAGAAGTAGAAAATAGGTGCCCTTACTTACAACCATAACTTAAATAAGGGAGAAGTAAAGATTTCTACCCTGCTATCGCAGAGCAGATCACCAAAAGACAAAAATCCAGGGATTAAAGTAAGGTAGACCTATCTCCTTGAATGATCAATAGAGACCATTCAATAATAAAAAGTAAATCAGATTATTTAAAGATTTTCATTCTAATGCGACAATTTCTAAAAATTATAAAGGTAAAGCTTTCTTTTTATGAAAGTGAATAAAAACAAATATGTGTGACATATGAGTTATATTTTATTACAAAATGGATATACACTTATGAGAAGTAGCAGTTATTTATAGTTACTCTTTGTTTTTGTTAAGTTTTTTGAGAAATTGTTTGATATATTCCCTTTGGCTTTTGCAATAATCCCATTTCTGTTTATTGTTTAGAGAAGTACAGTTTTCCGTAATTTTCTGTATATCTTGAATCATTCTGAAGATTTCATCGGTTTCTTGTTCGGAATTTGGTGAAAAAACTATAGGAGAGAGTAGGGTGGACTTTTCCGATGCTTCTATTTCTTTTTGTTCTTCTTTAGGAAATGATTTCATTAACTCCTTCGATTTTTCTTTTGTGTTAGGATGCATCATTCGATTATGTTAATTAATGATTTTATCTATTATATGTATGCAAAATAAAAAATATGTAGCGCTATATTGAAATGTTACAAAGGTTAATTTATGTAGATATGTAATATTCTAATATATATCTCTTCATAAAAAAGCTAAATTATTAACTCCATATTAATACCAAAAGCGAATATAGAATTTTGAGAACTAATAGAAAAGTATTTTAAAGGCAATAAAAAGCACTTTAAGGGCATAAAAAACGAAAAGAAAAATAAAAGAAAAAATAACTGAAAATGGAAAAGAAAAGCAAGATTTTCCGTTCGCTATCTCTTCGATAAAAATTTTCATATTCTAAAGATGCTCTCTCTTTTCATTAAAAATATAAGTTTAAGTATGCATTAATATGTAGGTAACTCTATTTTAAAAATTAGGATGAAGTCTATTTAAAAATACTTGAAAGAAGTGATAAGAATGGCTGAACAACAAGTTGATATAGTAGGAATTTCAGCATCAAAGGTGGTGGGTTTAATAGGCACTTTATTTGCATTTGCTTCAGGTCTTAGTTTGATGTTTACACCTGATATTGTATTTATCATTTGTGGAATTGTGGTGTTTGTATTGAGTATTCTTTTAATGATTGCAATTAATGTATTTGGGTTAAATATGCGGAGAAATATTCCCTATGAGTGGTGGTTCTTACTCCTTATTGCGTTGGGCTTATTTGTGTTCTATATTATTCTTTTTAATGTTCCTTTTGTAAGGGCATTTGGAGGTGAAGATGAAGAGGGAATTTTGGGGAGCGTTATTAGTAATATACAAAATTTCTTATCTGCGTCTAATGGTGGGTCGGAGGTACCCATATTATTTGCTTCCAGAATACTCCTTTTACTAAGTATCATTTTTCTTACTCTTGCGTGCATACTAAGGATAATGAGTGAAAAAAACGCCAAAGTCTATAACTCCTCTAAAGTAGTGGTATTAACAGGGGTAATTTGGGCAATTGTCGAGTCAATTATATTAATCTTAAGTTCCAATGTGTTTAATATTATAATTGGAGTGATAGGCATTATTTTGGCACTTTTGTTAATTTTAAGTATCCCTCCAAATATTAAGCTTCCCTACACCTGGTGGTTTGTATTGATTATAGGATTTATTTATTTCATACTACTCTCTCCCTATTTTGAATACACCATTATAAGTGGTGCGTTGGTATTAGTGGGCTTTGTATTAATTTTAATGGCTTATTAATGAAAACATTTTTTGTATCTTTCTTCCCCAAACTTTTCTCTAACTCTTTTTTATCTTTCTTTTGCTTTTTTACCTTTCCGTTTTATGGTTCCTTTTCTTTTTGCGTTTCTTTTCTCAGATTAATCCTGTCTTTTTTCTTTATTAATATATCTTCATTATTTGCAAAAAATCAAAGTCAAATTAAAATCATTATTATAACCAAGATAAATTGGAAACAAGGGAAATTGGGAGCAAAGAACATATTAGAAACAATAGGTTAGCTTAGGTCTCTGACATGAGAATTTGGTTGATCTTAATCCATTTTTGTTTTAGGTTGGGTTTCATTTCTCCTTTTTGTTTAATTTTTAGCGAAATTTCTTGACAAATTGTTTTTAATTTCAGTGAATGAAGATAATTGATTTTTGGAGCAATTACAGAAATCATAAACTGTGTTTGTTTGGATCTCTTAACGGAGTCTAGATAGGCATCAAAATAGATGTAAGTATTCATATTTAAATAGTCGATATTCAAGAGCACATTTTCGGCACGTGAAATTTGGCTTTGCCCATAAATTGGAATCATTGCTTGGAATAAGTGATTTCCTAATTGATGTATGTTAAAAGAATGGATTTCTGTTTTAGGATATCTTCCAACTAGCTCAGGGCCGTATCGATCGTCCCATTTGACTATAAAAATAATAATGTCATTTTCTTCAGGAATATTTTGTTTTGATTGCGGGATTGTTATTTCTTTCTCTTCTTGGAAGATTTGCGTCATATTGTTTTTGACAGAATCTTCCTTTAATTTTCTCTGTAGTTTTCCTTTAATCACTGCTAGTAGATTTTTTTCATTGATGGGTTTGGTGATGTAATCATCAACACCCAGTAGTTTTCCTAACCGAATGTCTTTTTCAGAAGAAAGGCCAGATATAAAGATAAAAGGAAGGGTAGTATAGTAAGGTAGTTTCATAACTTCTTTAAAAAGTTCATATCCGTCCATTTGAGGCATCATTATATCGGAGATAATTAAATCTATGTTTCTATCTTCCAAAAGGATTTTTAATGCTTTCTTTCCGTTTTTAGCTACAGTGACTTTATAATTCTTGTTTTCTAATACCAATCGGATATAAGATAAGAATTTATCGTCATCATCGCATATTAAAATGTGAGGCATTGCTATTTCGCTACCATCTTTAAGTTTTTCGTACTATTAACAAATAATTATATATTCATTTTGGTTTAAAAATATTTTTTCAGCCTATAAAACTGATAATTTAGATTTATTTTTGGAGATATGATAAAGTATGTCTATCTATATTAGATTCTCAATGTGTATCAATCTATTACAATGTGTATAGGTAAAATAATTTTTTCCAAAAAGAAAAACACTATATGTATTAAAAGGATAAGAATAGCTTTCAAAAGTAGAATTTTAAAGATTATTTAAGAGAAGATTAAGCTATTGGAATTCTACACAGAAATTGTTAAAAATTAATCGGTATTTTTTCAAAATTGGTATAAATAGTAGTCTTAAAGACCCGATAGTCCATCTTACTTTCTAAAATTACTTTTATTTTTTCGATTAACTCTTCTATCATCTCATCTGATATATCGGGGCGAATTTTTTTTAATTTGGGATCATATTTATGGAGGAAAATAGAGAAACTCATTGAGTCCTTATGATTTTCAATTCTATTCGTAACTTCCTCTAAATATTTGATAGCCTTATCCCAACGATCTGTATCCTGAATATCAATTACATAAATTAGCTTGTTACAACCTTTAAAATATTTCTGGAAATTATCCAGATGTTTATCTCGGTACGTTCGTTGCCCTCCAAAATCCCAAATATTAAATTGAGTATCTTGGAATTGCATGTTAATAATTTCATGGTCTTTAGTAGGTGAAAGCTGACAATAAGAAAGAAGATTTCGGTCTCCTCTCAGACTTAATACTATAGAAGTCTTGCCAGCATTATCAAGCCCCATCAAAATTATTTTTCGCTTACTTTCTAACCCCGTCAAAATTATGTTCGCACTAAGAAAAGTTTTTTTTTATTTTCAACCAATATCCATAACTATTTTTCAAAAAAATCGATTATAATAGGTTAATAGAATAGGTTTATTTAAAGTTGATCTTAAAAAAATATATAACTTTTGCCTTGCTTAATTTTTAAAATTAAATTGAGTTATTTAAGGCTTAATTATGACATATGAGTAACCTAAGAGGTATTTATACAAATAGTTCTACGATTAAACATCTAATCAACAGTTTCTTATTTATATTCTCTACTTAAATCATTATTGGGTATGTTTTAGAATATCTACTTATTATAAGTCCACAACTATAAGCTCATTATCTTCTAGATTATCGTTATTGTTCCTATCGGCGAATCGTCATATTTATATATGATGATACATCTATATTAAAACATAGCCTCAAAAAAAATAATTAAAAGTTGTGATCAAAAAAATGATATGTAGCGAGGTAAGTATTGATAATATTGACAGAAAAATAATCAGTTTACTACAAAAAGATCCAAGTATCACTCATACTGAGATTGCTAAAGAGGTTAATCGTAGTCAACCCACGATAGGTTTACGAATTAAAAAGCTTGAAAAAGCAGGAATCATGAATTTTCAAGCGGGGTTGAATCTGAAAGTTGCAGATGTATTAATTGCCCGAGTAGATCTGCAGACCAATAATCCCGAGAAAATATTAAATGAAGTAAAAGAATATCCTTATATCATTAATGCCTTCCAATTAAGCGGGAACTATAATCTTAGTCTTTTGTTGGCAAATTCTAGCTTAAAACATTTGGATATTATCATTAATGAGCATTTTAGGAATGATTCTGATGTACTAAAGGTTCACACAGAAATTATAACTGATATCCTTAATGATTTTGTACTACCGATTGATATCCAAAAAAGAAATTGTAAATGTAATGAAAAATTCAAAACTCCTTAATTTCTCTTTCTTTTCCTTTTTTTTGGCTCCTTAAACTCTAAAAAAGAATACCTTACCTGATAGTTTAAAATTAGAAATTAAAGAAAAATGAGTAAAAGTTAGAAAAAACCACTATCCAATATAACTGGAATAGAAAAAAATTTTAAAATAAAAATGAAAACTCGCAATTTCAGATAGGGTTAGAAATTATCTTTGACCCAACGCTCGAATTTTTTTTCTCTCAGCTGTTCCGCCCAGAGAGCTTTAATATTTGATTCTTGAGGGAGCAATCCTTCTGACTTTAAGATATTGTAGAGTTTATCAATAGTTTTGTCCATGAGAATTTGGTATAATGATTTTCCGTCTTTATTTATTTCACTGAATTGGTCTTGGACTTCTTTCTTTGTTTCTTTGATGATTTTAATCCAATCTTCAGCAAAGCGGTTAATATATTTATCGAGATTATTTAATTGGTTAATTTGAAGAACAGGAAAGGTAATTTCATATTTATCATCACGTTTTTGAATTAAACTATACCATTCCAGATTTAAAAGATGATTTTCAATAACGTGCTCACTCCAAATAAATCTAACTTTCGGGGTGTATTCGTCCTTTTCTAAGAGAAGCGGTTGGGGTGCGAATCTAATATAATTTTGTAATTGTGTAAAAGTTAAGGGACCTTCTCTGGCGAGTGTAATTAGGATTTCTCTTCTTACTTTATTTTCCAAGGGCCACGGCACTTCCCGCTCGTCCCAAGGCTTCCCTCTATCAAAATCAAACCAGGGTTGTATTTCTTCAATATTTATTTTGCCGATGAATCGATAATTATTATATTTGGTATCTTCTTTCATGGTTATTCCTCCTTGAGCATTGCTTCTACTAAAATATCTGTTGCCTCCTCTTCGGAAAGACCTTTTGCTTGAAGTTCATCCAACCATTTTTGTGGAAAACGACCTAGGGAGGCTTCATGAGAAACTGTAGATGTTGAATCAATTGCTCTAATAAACGGACGTGCTCTACATGTAGATCCTTTTCCTAATACAATTTCTTGACATTCAACATGTCCATTACAATATTTTGCATTTCCTTCTGTAATCCCATACATAAGCACTTCGCCCCCATCTTTGGCGGCAGCTTTCATTTTAATTACGCTACGAGCATTTTCTCCTTCTAAGAACACAGAATCCCGAATGCGTATTGAATCACCTTTGCCTTTTCCAAAGGCCTTTATATTGGAACGGATGACACTATTTTTCATGGCATAAATATCAAGCATGATTTTTACTCGTCCGGGTGTTCCTTGAGTAAGATTAAAATTATTTTCATAGATGCTATTTTCTCCTATGTACATATAGCTAACAGGAGCAACTAAAGCACCGCTTTTCTCTCCATGATAATGAGTTTCACTATAGGTAAACTTACAGTTGTTACCAATATAAAAATGACCGAACATCTTATGGACTAACCCATCTGCATTTGGAAAGCTACAATGTGCTCTCACGGTAACTTCTGAATTATCTTCTGCAATAATTCGCGGAAAAATTTGTTGAATACCAGATTGTTTTTTAACTCCGAAACATAAATGTACGGGCTCTTCGATAACGGCTCCTTCCTTAATAATAACATCAGCTACGATTCCATTTTCAATCTCTCTTCCTTTAAGTACCACTCCTTTCATCTCTTCCACACCGCTAATCTTATTAAAATCTAAAAGAAGTTTAGCTCCTTTTCCGTGCCCTGGTAAGAAATCTTTAATATCTATGTTATAATCTTCAAGACTTTGTAAAATCTCATCGGGGTATTGTTCCTTACTCATGAGTTTCGTTCCTCCTCAAATATTTTATCAATATAATCTTCTCCAAAACAAGTTTTTTCGTTTTGGAATAATGTTCGTTTACAAAATTCTTTTAAACCCGCTTTTGCACAGAATCGAAGCATTACTTCCGCAAATTCATCGGTAATTAAAGCTTTTCCTTGCCATAAAAGGGTGCCATAATCGGCTACCATTCCTATATCTTCTCGATGGGTAATTAACAATATGGTCATCTTTAGTTTACGAATTTTATTAAAGATATTCAGAAAATCCTCAATGACTATCATGTCCAGGCCAGAGTCAGGCTCATCTAGGATAATGAGTTTTGGTCTCATCGCAATCGTTGCTGCTAATTCAATTCTCTTTCTTTCTCCTCCACTTAAAGACTCATCTATATATCGATTGATGTATTTCTCTGGGTCGAGATTTACGGTTTTTAGGGCATCTATTGCTTGTTCCTTTATGTTTGCTTTGTCTTTCATTCCTAAGGATAAATACTTTAATACGGACAATCCATCGATTCTTGCAGGCTCTTGCCATGCAAGCGTGATACCTAATTGTGCACGCTCAGTAACACCCAATTCTGTGATATTCTTTCCCTCGAAAAAGATCTTTCCTTGACTTAATTGATAGGTATGCAGTCCCATAATGGCATATGCTAAAGAGGACTTCCCCGAACCATTTGGTCCTATAATTGCGTGAATTGAACCTTCTTTGACTCCAAATGAGATATCCTCCACGATAATATGCTCTCTGTCAAAAGTAGGTACCGTTACGTTTTTTAATTCTAATAGCATTTTTATTAGTTTACTTCTCTTTAATTAATATTTTTAAGACTAAATATTTATGATAAAGCACATCTGTATTTATTTTTTCTTTTAATAAAAAAAAATCTTTAAAGCGTTTCAGAAGTAATTGAATAGATATTCATCCTTGTTTGCACTTATCATCTATAATTACTATGAATCCTACATAAAGAAGATTTAAAAATATCAAACCATTATTTGCAAATTAGGGAATATTGATACTTTAGTTTTGGATGTATATTTCATTAAACCACAGACTAGTTAAAATGAATTGAATTATGTTAAATTGGAATTTACCAGTAATTACCGATTTTATAACTGGCTTCATATTTCTAATTGCGTCTTTCTTAAACTTTTTCACCGCAAAGACTAAAGAAGTGAAGCCTTTATATTATTTAGGGTTGGGCTGGTTTTTTATGGGGTGTGTTGTATTAAGCGAAGGATTTTCATATTTATTCTTGAATATCCCGCTTGCCCGACTTAGTTGCATTCTAACATTCCCCACCACTTTGTTCTCTGTAATAGGTATTGATCAAATTATAAAGGAAAAGGTTGATGGTATAAAATTAATTCCGGTCTTTATGATTGGAGGGCTTTTACTCTATACTATTTTTGAGGAGAATATTTTTGTTATTTTAGTTGAAAAGGGCTCTACAACCGTTTTTAATAGCAGTATCTCCTTAATCTTTGTCTTATTAATGCTAAGCTTCACCATTGTTCTGTATTTGTTTTGGACGATGAAAACATTCTTAAAATCCCCTAAAATCCTCAAGAAAACATCTTTTCTCTTCTTTTTAGGAGGCTTAATGATGGGTCCTATATGGCTAATCCTTTCTCTGTTTAATTCAAACATAATGCAAATGATAGCGTATCTTTGTCTCGCAATTGGAGCACTACTAACCGTTGCAACGATTACCAAAGAACCAAAACTTCTCTATATTCTTCCCTTTACCGTTTATAGAATGATCATTTATGATGAGAATGGACTTTTGTTGTATAGTTATCAATGGATAAAAAGCAATTTTGACTTGAATTTAATTACAGGATTTCTCACTGCCTTACAGAGCTTTAGTGATGAGGCACTTAAGAAAGGAAAGATTTCTGAGATTATTTTAGAAGAAGGAGTCTTGATTTTAGAACAATCTCATTCGATTATTATAGGTTTACTCACCTCTAAAACCTCTAAACTACTTCGAACCTCCTTAGATAAATTCTTTATGGAATTTCAAGCAAAATACAAGAATATTATA
This sequence comes from Promethearchaeota archaeon, assembly GCA_008080765.1. Lineage (GTDB taxonomy): Archaea > Asgardarchaeota > Lokiarchaeia > Sigyniarchaeales > SOKP01 > TEKIR-8. The sequence goes on from SHMU01000024.1 coordinate 9,535, forward strand.
GAAGATGAGTCCAGAGATCTTTTAGAATTTGAATCGGCAATAGAATTGATTAAAAAATATTTCTCTTATCTACCCTTCAATGACTCTAAAAACTAAAACACTTTCTTTTTCTCATCTAAACTCCTCTAAACTATTTCGAAATGTTGTAATTAACTTACTGCAATAAAAAGCTCAAAGTTTAGAAAATAAATAAAGCAAAAATGGATGGAAATATTCAATTGGGACAATTAATTATTTGTCCATTAATTTTTTCATCACAATTTCACTGCTTCGATAATTTTCCCATAAAGATAAGAATTTTTTCAGATTTTCATCCGTTTGGAAAATTGTATCTCTGGCAACTCGTTTTGCTTTAAGAATCCGAAGAAAATTACGATCTAATGCTTGTTCATAATATGATCCTAATTTATCTAATTTATCTCTTTTTTCTCCTTTCATAATAGCTTCTATAGCAAATTTCCCTGACATCATTGCGTAAGGAATTCCTTTTCCGCTGATAGGATCTACAATCCCTCCTGCATCTCCTACTGCAAAAACTCTCTCATTATAAAGGATAGATCGTAATCCAACCGGAATCAGATGGGGTTTAAAAATTGATAGTTCAGAATTTACTAAGGCATTTTGAACATATTCTAGATTGACGAATTGATCAAATTCTTTTCGAGAATTGGTAATCAAATTGATTTGATTTCCCCATCCCACGGTAATTGTTTTTTCTTTTGGAAAGAGCCATGCATAACCTACGGGGATTAAATTTTTTCCAAAAAAAAGATGAACTGTATCATTACCCAGCGTATTATCAATATGAGTTTTTGAAGTGCTCATTTCTTTTGTTATCGTCAATATTAGATCTTCACTTTGAAAGTAAGGCCATTGCAATTTTTTCAGTGTTTCAGAGCTCACTCCGTCAGCGGCAATTACATATTTTGCTTGGAAACTACCTTCTTGCGCTTCAATTTTATACATATCATGATTATTTGTTATATTGATTAGTGCATTCTTTTCTTCTAAATGAGCACCACTCTCAATTGCCATATCCATTAAAAACTTATCAAAGGTTGAACGCCATACTACGGCACCTTTTCCTTTCTTTGAATAATTGCTTCCATCAACATGATGTAATTCTAAAGATTCTATGATTCTTCCGATTTTATTTTCTGGGTAATCTATTTCTTCTACTAATTCCCAAGCTAAAGCCCCCCCGCATGCTTTATATCTCCCATTTTCGCTAACAGTTTCTTTCTCAAGAATACACGTCGTATAGCCATTTTCTGCAGCAACTTTTGCTGCAATAGAACCGCCAGGTCCCGCCCCAACAACTATAATATCAAATTCATTCATATTTTTTACCTCATTCACAAATTTTTCCTCTTATTTTAATATTGTTCTAATTGGATTTAGTATATTGATAATAATAGATAAATCCTAAATAGGTGGTACAACTACTGATTAGATTTTAAATTTAATATTTTTGAATTTTGAAGATATTGCTTCTCCTATTTTATCTTTTTCATCTTTTGTAATAAAACTTTTAATTGCAGGTGCTTCCCTCATCTCTTTTTGATGAAATTGCAAGAATTCTTGAAATCTCTTACATTCATTGGTTTTATCTTTGATGATGTTATTCATTTCATAAGGATCCTCTACTATATCGAAGAATTCCTCGTAATCATTTCCATAATTAATATATTTATATTGATTGGATCGAATAAACCAAATATCATTTTTCATTTTAGAATCTAAATGTTCTTCGATAAGGGTTCCCAGTTTATGTGATGTGATTAATAAAATATCATTAATATATTTTTCATTCTTTAGAAACTCGCCGTATATATATTTTGGTGTTGATTTTTGACTAATTTGAGTTAAAAGCGAATTTTTCTGAGTAAAAAGGTTATATTTCTCCTCTGAAACATGTGCTAAATCTAAAATTGTATGAAAAATATCTTTTAACTGAACTTGGTGTTCTATACATTGTTTTCCAAACGCTTCGTGATAAATCAACAAAGGAACATGAATTAAACTTTTATGGACGCTTTTTAATGGCATTGAATGCCCCCATAGATAATGATCTTCCTTACCTCCCAAGAGTTCACCGTGATCTGAAGTGATTATAATATAAGAATTCTTTAACAATTCATTCTGGCGTAATATGCGAAAAATATATTTCAAAATAACGTCAGTATAATAAATAGACGCATCATAGAACTTATTGAGTGTATTTGCATATCTGAAATTAAATTTTTTAGAAATTTGATTCATATACACCTTAAATTCATGGGCATGAAAGGAAAGATCCCGATAAATCTTTAAGTCTTCTTCATTTATTTCAAAAAGTTCCAAAATTTCTTTAGGAGGATTATATGGCTCATGAGGTGCCATAATATTAAAAAAGATAAACTTTTGTTCTTTTTTTGTGAGATTCTGTATTATATTACCAAACTTTTTTATTTCTTGGAAGGAAATATTCTCAAAATTGTAAATATTATATTTCCAGAATAGTCTAATGCTTATAGTAAAAATTAGAGCTTCAATCTTTCGCTTAATATTCTTCCAAATTGAAAATACCTTTTTTGAGTGTATATATCGAAATACTTTTTTCTCAAAATTGTTAACAGATTCAAGGAGAAATTTTAATCGAATATTTCTATAGAGCCAGATAAATCCTTTTTTATAATTATTTACAATTTCATCAAATCCTTTTGTTAATTGAAATATTTTGCTGATGTAAGAATTTTCTGTATAACACAAGGTATTATATCCATTCTCTTTTAGGATTTGAGTTACTGTGGGAATTTTATATCCAAGACTGCTAAAAGTATTGATCTCTTTAATCTGGCTATGATATAACCCCGTAAACATCGTACAATGAGATGGGAATGTCCAAACGGTATTTGATATACAATTCGTAAAATAAAATGATTTTTCCAATAACTTCTCCATGAAGGGAGTAAGCTTTTTATTTGAAAATGAACCAAAGGTTTTATCGGCTCTCAATGTATCTAAAACAATTAATATGATGTGTGGCTTACTTTTCATTGAATTATAATAGTAATTATTTTATTAAAATAATAAGAATATAGATTTACAAATACATATTTCAATTAAAGCTTTTTTAACTAGCAATAAACATTATAATACCTTTTTCTTAGGTTATTCTTCTGAAGTTATAGTAATAGCTTTCTCTAAAGTTCTATTTCCTAATAATTGTCTTCAAATGAAATGTTTAGAGAAATAGAGAAGAGAAATCTCATAAGGCATAATAAGATCTTTCTTATCATTTAGGGACATTCTATTGATTCTTTTTAAATAATAAATCTAAAGATCAAACTTTAAAAACAGCTTGAAATACATATACTTAAGATTATATGAAGTACTTAAACATAAAAGTTAGTAGGAAATGTAAATGAAAAAAATTAAAAAGGAATATGTATGTCCCCCCGGAAAAAAAAGTAAAGTCATCATAGAAGATATTTCAATAGAGATAAAAGAAAGTGCCACCCTCATTCTGGGTTTTGCGGGTGTGGGTCTTATCGGACCAATTATTGCCAATGCTTTTGTGGATCAAATTCCTGATATCAAAGAAATTGGATTCATTACTTCAGAATTACTTCCTCCTATTTCGACCTTCTATGATGGAATCTTGAAGCATCCCTTCCGTCTATATTATTCTCAGCAATATAATATTATTGTGGGTATTTCAGAGGTACCTTTTAATATTTCCTCCGCATATAACGATTTAGCAAAAACTATCTGTAATTGGGCCTTATCTGAAGATGTAAAAGCACGAGAAATAATCGTATTTCAAGGGATTCCTCAAAGAGGAATGATAGATGAGTTTCCGGTATATTATGCCTCTCAAGACCATAAAATGGTCAATTTAGAGGAAAAAGGTGTAGAAAAAGTGACTAAAGGAATTATTACGGGACCTGAGGCTACGATTATTAATGAAGCTCTAACAAATAAATTAAAGCCTCTGGCGTTTTTCACTCCTGTGTATCAAATACCCACCCCCGAAGGTGCTGCATCCATAATAAAGGTATTAAATGATTATTTTAAAGTAAATCTTAATACTGACCAATTATTGGAGCAAGGAAAGGAAATCAAAGAGAAAATGATGGAGCTTGCTGAAAAAGCACAGCAATACCAGAGAAGACAACTCTCTCAAGGTGGAGAAGACCAATATACGCAGTATTATCAATGATTTTAAATTCGTCTTTTTTTTCATAAATCATCCAATAGTAAAAAAATAATATCTGAATTTATTATATACATATAAAAAGATATTAGATTAGATTTTAATTAAGAAATAGTAAATACTGCAAAAAGTGATTTTATATGGTTGTAAAAGAATACGTGTGTGAAGCAGGTAAAAAAAGTAAAGTAATTATTGAAGACTTTTCGGTGGAAATTAAAGATGATGCGACAATAATTTTAGGTCTAGCGGGAATTGGTTTAATAGGACCAATTATTGCCAATAGTTTAGTTGATCAAATTCCGGATATTAAAGAGATAGGATTTATAACAAGTGAGTTTCTACCACCTATCTCCACCTTCTATGATGGAATTCTTAAACACCCGTTTAGGCTTTATTACTCCCCTCAGAATAATTTAATAGTGGGAATTTGCGAGGTTCCTTTTGAAATTTCATCTGCTTACAATGATCTAGCAAAAACTATAAATCATTGGGCTTTAAATGAGGATGTCAGAGCTAAACAAATAGTCGTATTTCAAGGGATCCCTCAAAGAGGAATGATTGATGAGTTTCCGGTATATTATGCCGCTGAACGAAACTTGATTGATTTCCTCGAGCAATATGAGCTTAAAAAATTCGAAAAAGGTATAATTGTTGGCCCAGAATCAACAATTATTAATGAAACATTATCAAATCGTCTGCAAGGGTATGTTTTATTTGCTCCCGTATATCAAATTCCAACTCCCGAGGCAGCAGCAGCAATCATAAAGGTGCTTAATGACATTTATCATCTAAATATAGATATAGATCCTTTACTTCAAGAGGGAAAAGAAATCAAGGAAAAAATGCTGGAACTTGCTGAGAAGGCGCAGGAATATAGAAGAAAACAGCTATCGGGTCAAAGTAGCGGTGAAGAATACACCGAATATTATAGATAACTCCTCAATAGACTATGATAATTTATACCTTACAATCTTTTATATTTTAACACATTAGGTAACGTTTTTAGAATTTGTTATATTCTATAATGAATTTTTCCGTAAAGAACAATAAAAAAGAAATATGATCTTAAGATGGGAATCTATAATCTTTTATTTACAACATTGATAAAAGCGGGGATTAATTTTTATTCTACTCTTCCTTGTTCCTATAATGTAGAATTTATTCAGAAATTGGAGGAGACAATTAATCAAAGCAATTATCTCCGAAATATTAAAAAGGAGCTTCCTTCTAATATCCATCATGTTCCCTTAGTAAGAGAGGAAAGCGGTGTTGCCCTATCTGCGGGCGCTTATATAGGTGGTGCAAAAACTGCTATGTTGTTTCAAAACCAAGGACTTGGAAACATGATTACGCAGCTATTGGCGCTAAATAGCCAACAAGAGGGTTCCTATAAAATTCCCAATATTTATATAATTAGTCATCGAGGGCTTGAGGGCGAGAAAATAGCGGCTCAAAAACCATTGGGAAAAAAAACGGGGAATATATTAGATTTGACAGATATTAAGTATACATTCATACAAAGCCCTTCGGATCTTGATAAAATAGAGGAATTACTTTTAGAGTATGATAAGGGAAATAGTATTGCCTTTCTCGTGGCACCCGAATATGAGCAGGGACCACTGCGACTGGATGCAAAACTATCCATTAACCGAAAGTTACAAGGAGCTACTTTCCCGTCAATAAATAAAAAAGCTACAATGAGTAGGTATAAGGCAATCTCTATTATTATGAATTTAGTAGAAAATGAATATATAATCTCAAATATAGGGCATCCTAGTAGGGAACTTCATCAAATTAAGGATCGCGGGAGAAATTTCTATTTAACTTCTTCTCTGGGACAAAGTTATATGCTTGCCTTAGGATTTGCGCTATCTTTAGGGAATAATTCTGAAAAAATTTTATGTTTTGAAGGAGATGGCGCTATTTTAATGAACTCCGCATCTTTAAGTCTAATTCCCGATCAAAATCCTACAAATTTAATAATTATAGTCTTGGATAATGGAGTATACGGTTCGACAGGAAATGTTCCTACATATGCCTTAAATAAACTAAATTTAGGTGCTATAGCACATGTGTATGGGTTTCCCGAATCCAAAATTCGAATAATCTCTGAAAAAAAGACTTTAAGGGATGAGGTGGAATTTGCCCTCACTCACGATGGACCTTTTTTCTTCCATGTTCTTATCAATGATTTCTATAAACCCGTTCCTATTATTCCCTTTTCAGCTGAAGAAATTAAACGTCGATTTATGAGCAATAGATAAGTTATCAATTCCTTTTATTAAAAGATCTCAGCATTTTGAAAGATTGTAATGAATATTTTTTCATATCTATTTTTTTAACGTATAAAAATGAAATTTAATAATTTTTTATTATTCATGTTATTTGATTTTCATATCTTCCAAGATTATTTTTAAAATGGAAAATAGAGGATGTTTATTATACACATATTTGAAATTTAAATAGTAAACGATTAAAAATGAGTAATATCAAAAAAAATGGAAAAATCGTTAGAAAGAAGCGAGGAAATTTAAGCTGCGCCTATTGTCAGAACTTCAATAACGGTTTCTGCATAAATTGGCACATTAATATCCAGCATAATGAAATTCCTTGCCAAGCATTCAAAGAAACAGATTTTTAATTCTGAATCCTTTTTTGAAGGGAAAAAAACCTATTTCTTCTTTTAGACACACCAAATAATCTCATTTTTGTATATAAATTGTATTTCTGCCTTACATCAGACGTGATGCAAGAGGAATCTTATTTTTTTTGTGCTTTATTTAATATCCAGTGTTTTAATTCCGAGAAATCCGAAAATACTGTTATCCCTTCCATATTTTTCAATTTCTTAACATTTTCAATTTCTATATCTCTAATCTTTAATATTAGGGGGCTTCCATCTGGTTTTGAGGTTACAATGGGTTCTTTATGTTGATCAGAAGGCAATAAATATACGGGCACCCCTCCCTTTATGGTCTGAGCTACGCAATTAGTTACCAAAGTATCCGCAATCCCGTAACAGATTTTTGCAACGGAATTGGCAGAGACAGGACAGATTAGAAGAAAATCATATTTCCCTATTTGTAACGGTCCTGCAAGGAAAGGACTATTAGGAGACTTTTCTGAATATACCCGTTTTATAACTTCGTTCAAATAGTCCCATTGCTTATACCATTTTACAACTACTTCTCCTTCTCCCGAAAGCATCATAGAAATATCCACATTATATTCTTCTTGAAGTTTCTTCATCAAATCAATTGATTCTCTTAAGATATAACCAGTACCAGTAATTCCCCACATGATTTTTAAGGGCACATCTATCACCACTTTTTATTTTTTAATAAAATATGTATTATTTTAAACTATAAGTAATTTCTTGTTATTTTTTATGAATTACCTCAGCTTTTTATCAATAACTTCAATCAAATCATCAAATTTTATTGTAATAAAATTTTTTACAACCTAAAGAAATGCTATAACTTTTTTTAGATATTTGGATATTTATGGAAAAGGATTCTGTGCAATTTGAAGATCATGCGATAAAAATCATTGAAGGTGAGAAGTTAGAGGCTTCCTTTAAAGTGAGATCTTATCAGCAATCTCTTTCTTACATGGAAGAAAAAGAAATTACTCAAAAACCAATTGAAGAAGTACTTGAGAGCTTCTTTTCCGATAATCTAAAAATTATTTCAAACCCTACTAAAAAGTCAATCAAGAAAGTCATTTATTATGAAAATGCCCGGTTAATAATCTTAGAATCGAAGCAAGCCAGAGAAATCATATGGAATCGAGATGATCTTGTCAAGAAATATGGATGGTTCTTTTTTATCACTAAAAAATACAAAATAGATAAAAAGAAGAAGGAAAAAAGGAAATCAAAGGATCATCAAAAAGAACAAGTTATTTCAAAAGAAAAATTTATGATTAATGGGTTTGATATTATTTTAGTACACAAAAAGCATATGCGCCCCCTCTATCATACCAAAGAATATCATCGATATTACCAGATAATTACCTCAAACAACATTCCAACCCAACCGATTAAAGAAACATTAAGCGATTTTTTCTTAAAAAATTCACTAGTTCCAAAAAAAGAAAAAAAAGCCATTCAGAGAATAATTTATTATGAAAAAGAGAAGGTAATCGTGGTAAAATCATTAATAGGAGATATGATGTATGAAAACTTAGAAAAATTAGTACGGCAGTATGGGTGGTATTTTTACATTACAGGGGTTCCTGTTGGGAAAAGTGAAATTTCTACTGCAATAGATAAAATTGAGAAGCGTTATAATGAAACTTATTTTAATGGCAAGGCAATTTCTAAAAATTTAATAAACTCAGATAAAATACGGTTAATCCTTTATCCAATTTCTTCACGACCTAATCATAATTGTATCATTTTAGGCATTGGAGAACTTAACATCTTGTTAGATTGCGGAATTGAGGAAGAATCTTTAAAGGATATTGATGAATATCTTACTAATTTAAACGATTTGCTTCAGCAAGATGAGCATAAAAAATTAATCTTGTCAAAGAGTGAGGATCAAGCAGAAAGTATTGAGAGGGAAGAGGGACAAATAGAAAGCCCCCCTAAAGAAGGAATTGTAGGAGAAACTCATGATCTTCAAGAAGACAGTGATACTACCCCTCCCAATGAACTTATGGAGGGGAGGAATGGAGAAGGAATATTGAATGTAGAAAACTTTGAGCCTCAAATAGATGCGGTGTTTCTCTCTCATTCCCATTATGATCATGTATCAGGATTAGTAGAATTTATCAAGGTCAATCCCGATTTACCTATTTTATGTTCCCGAATTACTCTGGATTTATATTTATTAAGGGACTCTGATTTCTTAGATCAAGAACATAAACATGAAATCGAGCAAGAAGAATATCGAAACATAGTGAGAAATGTCATATATGTTGAAAATGGGGATAAAATAGAATTTAAAGAAAAAGATTGTTATCTCTCCTTTTTTCATGCGGGGCATATGCCCGGAGCTTTAATGATGCTTGCAAAGGTAAAAGATTATCGGTTTTTGTATACCGGAGACTATACCTATTATGATATTACTCCTTTTGCGGGTACAAAACGATTTTTAGATCAAATCTCTCGCCCTTTAGATTTTTTGCTTATTGATGGATCGAGCGCATATGAAGAATTCGGAAATCCTTCTCAACATTTTCATAGCCTAATCCTTTTTCTGGAACAAAAAGCAGAATATGGTAATAGCTCACTTATTGGTGCGGATCCTTCAAGCTTAGCGATTAGTTTTATGCTTAAATTTTGGCGATATTTTAGAAAGAAACAATTAAAACATGGATTTAAACCTAATAAAGTAAAAAGGCCGAATATCTACGTGGATATGATGGTCCGCAAGAATATACAAGTGATAAATCACCGTTATAAATACATTTATGGGCCTATATCAAGATTAATACGAAATAAGGCGAATCCATTTAATAGCATAAAATTTAGATGGTTTGATCATAGTGATTTAGATTTCTTAAAGAAACGAAATAATGTGATTATTTCTCATCCACCGGATTTAAACTATGGAATAATCAAAAAAATCATAAATATTGTAGGAAGAAGTCCTCATAATCTGGTGTATCTTGCGGGTGGAATTAACGAGGAGCCCGCATATTCCTTAGTAAATCCTCCCGAAGATCTAGAAAATGAACAACAATATATAGAATTTTCAGAAACATGGAAAGTTCCTTTTCGAGCATTATTAATTAATACTTTTGCTCCTCAGATAAAAATTAAATTGCATGGAGATAAGACCCAACTTACAAAGATGATTGAAAATCTTGAACCCAAAGAAGTGTGCTTCTTCCATGAAAGTCCCCGAAAATTGGCGGAAGTGGCAGATTATGTGGTATCATTGGGGGTAAAAAAAGTATCTACCATCCGAGAAAAAATGATCATTATTTTAAATCAATAAGAAGAAAAGGATTCATAAGAAATTTTGAATATAGTGTTTTATTTCTTGGATATTTTGCTTTTGAAAAGAGCCATTAATATAGTCTTCCGTGAGTTGACATGCTTGCTCATCTGTTAATTGTATTGGAGGATGTTTCATAAAAAAGGCCGATGGGGCATATAATAGACCTCCTTGATTTCGCTCTAAAGCTAATTTCATGCACCGGATTGCATCAATCACTACTCCCGCAGAATTTGGAGAATCTTGAACGGAAAGACGTAATTCAAGATCAATAGGGACATCCCCGAAAATTCTTCCTTCCATACGGATGAAACAGATTTTATTATCCTTTTGCCAGGGAACCCAATCACTAGGACCAATGTGAATATTTTCTTCCTTTAATCTTATAGAAGTTTGAGATTGTACAGCCTCTGTTTTTGAAGTTTTTTTGGATTGCAACCTATTTCTATCGAGCATATTCAAGAAATCTGTATTACCACCCGTATTTAATTGATATGTTTTATCCAATTGAACTCCTCTATTTTTAAATAAATTGGTAAGCACACGATGAACGATAGTTGCCCCTAACTGTGATTTCACATCATCTCCAATTATTGGAACATTTGCCTCTTCAAACTTTTGTGCCCATTGGGGATTACTTGCAATAAATACCGGTATGCAATTAATAAATCCCACATGAGCATCTAACGCGCATTCCGCATAAAATCTCGCAGCATTTTCGGATCCTACTGGTAAGAAATTTAACAATATTTCACATTTACTACTCTGCAATTGTTTTACGAGTTGTTGTTTGGTCACTTCTTTTTGATCAGAGAGTACGAACGCAAATTTTTCATCATAGTGCTTCATATGCTCTGTATATCCATCCAAAATCTTTCCCATCTTCACCTCTACATTTTGATGAGGAAGATCCTTATGAATAATATTACAACAATTTGGTTTGGAAAAAATAGCTTTAGATACATCTTTTCCAACTTTCCTTCGGTCGACATCATATGCGCTTACAATTTCGATATCTCGAGGAGTAAATCCTCCAATATCCCAATGCATTAACCCTATTGACTCTTGTGGCTTTTTATTTTTGTAGTATTCAATACCTTGCAGTAAAGAAGAAGCACAATTGCCCATACCAATGATTCCTATTCTTATTTTCTTCATAAAAACACGTTTATGTTTAATTTCAAATAATTATTATGAATATCTAATATAAAATATAATTTTTATGAGTATTATTAGTACTTAAAGATAAGAACTCTTTAAGTAATTCTGAAAAATTTTAATCGCACATAAAATCCTTATGTATTCTTATATGTAGGATGCAAAAAAAATATATCTTTTTGTATCTGGCTTAATGGTTTCCTATTTTTTTAGAATTTTCCTCTTTCAGACTTTTCGAGTTAATTTTTAATCATACTATAAATTTTTACTATTTGGAATTAATCGCTCGAAAATCGAGCTCAAAGCGCCTATTATTCATATATAATTTTAATTATAGAAATGAGGCTACTTCAATTTATTCTAAGAAATTAGTAGATCACTATAAAAATCCAAGAAATTTAGGAGAACTCAATAATTTCAATGCTCTAGGAGAAGTAAGAAATGAAAAATGTGGAGATATAACCTATTTCTATCTTAGAATTGAATTTAGTAATGGGGTAAAAATAATCAAAGATATTTCCTTTCAAACGTTTGGATGTGCATTTTCAGTAGCAAGCTCGAGTATACTCACGGAACTAGTGAAAGGCAAATCAATTGATTTCGCAAAAAAGATAGAGAAAGAAGACATCGCCAGTGCATTGGAAGTCCCCATAAAATCTTCAATGCATGGAATTGAATTAGCAAAAAAAGCGTTAGAAGATGCGTTAAATAGTTTTATAAAAAGTGAACAATTATTATGAAAGGCAAATTATTATTATTTAAGGTTCTGTGATTGATAGGTTATTTTAATCCATTACCATTCAAAAAAAATGGTAGTACCTAAAAGTTTTTAGGATTTGTACACACTTTTTAATTTACTTCCCTTTCTTTTCTTGGAATCAACTTTTTTCTTTCGTCCTTTTATTTTTTTTGTTAATTGAACCAATTTTCTTTTATCTGCATAAAAATAATTAACTTGTTGATAATTTTGTACTCTTACTTCAAAATAATTTAAAATTTCCTGCCAGAAATTTTGATTTGAGCATTTCTTTGCTAATCTTCTAATGATTATTTGAAAATCTCTGGGTTTTTTTAAAGAGCAAGCTAATAATTTTTCGGAGAGAAATTTTTTTGCCTTTTGATTTGCTATTTTCTTCTTTTCATAAGTATCAGTAATTGATCTAAATTCTATCCAATAAACCCTTCTTCTTTGTTCATCTGCTCTCATATTGAGAGTCATATCTACTTTATTATCCGCCAATTTTCTTATTAAGGAATAAACCAGAGATTTTGATAATTTCGTACTCCTGATCAGTTCTCGCTCCAAGATCTCTATTGGATATGCTTCACCACGCCTGATATATTCGCTTTTTAGCATGTCGTGTACAATATTCATACTTTTATCCTCTTCTGATACGGTTTCTTTCTGCATTCTAATAAACATCGAAGTCTCTTGTGGTTTCATGTAATAAAGAAGGAGAGTGACTCCTAGAAACATAATCATAAATATTGAGATAAGGTACTTATCTGCCAATAAGATATCTCCTAATAGGGTGATTTCTTGATTTAATACTATGTTTGTTAAAGCATATCTGGTCAGTGTTTGCGCGGTAACGCATCCTAAGAAGAATAAAATTAATCCATCTCGTTTGAAAAACAAAATTCTCCATTCTAAATAATCTCCTAGTTTTTTAATAACTCTATATAAAAAGATAAGAGACACCGCATATTCAATGATAAAGATATAAGTAAACGAAGAACCCGTACTTCCAAAAGCAGATTTTATAGCGGCAACTGTTTCAGGTCTTACTATCAAAAAAATGGTAACTTGAAGGAGCTGATAAAAAAAAATAAAGAATACTATTAGTGAGAAGGTGAAATTATCAAACTTTCCCGCTCTTTTTGATTCCAATTTACTTCTTGAAATTACAAACTCAAAAATAATAAAGACAAAAGTCATAATTAAGCTAAAGTATATAAAGGGCATAATAATTTCCATTTCTATGTTATACACATTTATTGAGTCGAAAGGATTGTAAATGCTAAGGAAGTCCAATGTCAATATTACTAAGAACCCGCGATAAAAGAAAGAAATAGTCACCAAAACGATTAGAATTATGATTGGAGTAATGGATACCACAAGATTTCTTAATACTGAGTATTTCTTAATAACACTGTATTCTATTTTTGTTGCCATCTTTCTTGAAAACATGTAATATCTTGAGCTTAGTAAAATAATCCATATAAGCGATAAAGCTAATAGATAGCTGACATAATTGATAAATGCAGAAGTAAAGAAGAAAAGAATATATAATCCCGCAAGAATTAGAGGATAAATAATAATTTGCTTGATTACACTATGATTTTCAAATAGGAAATATCTAATTTTATCATTGTTTAGCACTAGAGCAAGAGTAACAAAAAAGGAGCAGAGAGCATTTCCAAAATAAAAGGGATCTCCTAATGTAAAAAGTTTTACAACAAAATGATTAGGATCATCTATTGCCCACAATAAGATAAAAGAATATAAGCCAAAAAGGATATATAAACCGAAAAATTTTTTCTTAAAGGCAAAGGATTTGGGAGGGTCTGCGCCCCCTTTTACATAAATTGGATGAAATATATATTTATCTTTGAAAGATCTTAATTTTTCTCCTGATTTATCTTTTGCCTCTTTAATAGAGGTTTTGGTCTTAGCAATTTTTTTCGAAGCTTGTTTAGAAGTTTTCTTAGCGATTTTTTTCGGAGCTTTCGAAATGGTTTTCTTAGTTGTTTTTTTAGATTTTCCCATTATTACTCAATTAAGTTTTGATATTAAATACTATAACTATATTCTTAACATAATTAAATTATTTTTATAAATATTTTTTTGGAATTTTTCAGTTTCTCAAAAAATCAGTTTAATCCATCCAAAAATCGAAAGGTAATATTTAAAATTCATAGAATATAATTAAATATATAATAATTTATATAAAACATGAAGCAAAACCTTTAATATTAAATATGAAGCAAAAAGTTGAGAATAAAGATAATTTGATTAACTTAGTTAAGGATGCCATCGCATTACTATGCGAGAAGAATATTTCAGAAGTCGTTATCCTATCATCATACAAAATATCTTCCGTCCTAAATGATAATTACGGTGTAGATATCAGAGTGGATAAAATCGGGCGAATATTATCCCGATTAGCTAAGAATAATCAATTGAAACGTCTTAAAACTAATATACCAAAATATAAATTACCAATATCCCAACTTCCCATGTTAAAATTTCCCTCTTAATAGAGAGGGACTTCTCATCTCACTCTTATTGGTCAATTTCCCTTAACTAACGACTTTACTCAGCATTATTTATCATTTGAGACTATTTTAAAAAGTCTTTTAAGTCCTCATTTAATTCTGATAATTTTGTCAATTTTTCATGGCTCTTTTCTCTAATGAGTTCTTCCATCTCCTTGATCGTGTTAAGTACTTTATCAATGGCGGAACTTTTTGAGTGATGGCTCTTTTCTTGATATTCTTCCAATTTTCTAGTTATCATACTTTTATTATTTTCTATAATAGTTTGTGTCTCATCATTAATATTTTTGAAATTTTCAATAAGAGATTGCATATTTTTTATATATCTCTCTTGTGATACAATTTTATCTTCAATTTGACTTAACTCTTGTTGGTTCTTAGAAATATCTTCATCAATCTGTTTTGTAATTATATTCGTAATGCTTTCTTGCATTGAGTTAAATTTATGAGTAAGTTGCCGAATTATATCCTCAAAATTTTGAAGCTCATTGAAATAACGATTAACAGTTCCAATATTTCTTTCTACTAACTCGTTTATCTGATTTAGTAGATGTTTATTTACCATATCTATTCCCTTGGGAAGGGAAGTATTGATAGTAGTAAAAGAATTTATTAATTCTTTACTTCCATCCATTAAAGCGGAATTCAGTTTTTTAAACCACTGATTGATTTGATTAGTAAACAAGTTAAGAGTACTATCTACTATTTCTGAACTGGCATCTGGAATGAGATCTTGGGAAGAATACTTATCCTCTATTCCCTCCTCAGTCAAGGGAATTGCCTGTAAATCATCCCTTTTAAACCCTGCCTCATCTAAGTCTTCACCAATTAAAATTGGCTTTTCTTTTTGATAATCTTCAACGAATTTCTGAACCCATTTAAAAACTTCCAAACTATTGGGTGTTTCAATCTCAAAATCAACTTTTTCATAATCACTGCTTAATCCTTTTGCTGGTTCTTTTAATCTAAAAATAGAGAGTCCAAACTTATTTTTTTCATCTAATTGAGTAGTAGTATTAATATTAATAAAAATTGCGTTTGGATTTATCTTGGTTTGTAAATAGAGAAGATTTTGTAAATCCCTCTCATTAAGAGATTTTCCAGTTTGGAAATGAGAAGTATATAACCCTAATATTTCTAAGGTAGCGGCGGAGTATTTTTCGTGAGCTTTAGAAAGATAGTGCTTTAATGAGGTATTAGAATCAATTGATAAGTGATCTCCATGTAGGATTGGAATGGCATTTTTAATGATAAGAGTATTTTCCTTAATTTCCCCAAGCAGTATACCTAGAACTTCTTCTAATTTTGATAATGATGGATGTCCAAAACGCAGGCTATGAGTAAGAATGTTCCTAAATGCATCTCTTTTTACCAAAGCATTATTATATTCAGTATATGACATAATTATTCCCCCTTAGGTTGTAATTTATTTATTTTTTTTAATAATTGATTTTTTTCTTCCTCACTTTTCTTTAACTGCTTTTTAAGCTTCTCATTTTTTTCTTTCATATGAGTCATTTTTATCTCGAGTTCATTTTTTGCATTGTTAGCTTTTTGAATTTGTTTTCCTAATTTCTTTCTCTCTTTTTTTATCTCATCCATTTCTTTTTGAAGATTACTATTTTCCTCCTTTGCTTTGTTAAGTTCATTTTGCAGATCTTCATTGTTCCTCTCAAAACTTTGAATTCTTGATTTTAATGAATTCACTAATTCCTCCAAAGTAGATAAAGATGCGTGCATTTTTGTATCAACTTCATTAAATTGATTAACAAGATCTATCGAATTTTTATGGGATATCTCTAGTTGTTCTTGTTCCTTTTTATCAAATGTTGTATATTGGTTAGTTATACCTGTAAGGATGTGATTATAGGAATCCTTAATTGATTCTTTGCTCTCCTCTAATCCGCTTTTGAAGTAATTTATCTCCTCCTCAATATTACTCCCCAAGTTGTCTATATTTTCTATTCTTTCTTTTATTTTGTTAAATCTATGCAGAGCCTTTGTATAGTTTTCCTTAATATTTTGAGTTAATGATATTTCGATATATTCAATCGTCTGCTTGTTAAAATCATCTATTTTTGTTACAATTGTATTAATTTGTCTCATAAAAGCTTCAATTTTTTGATATACGAAACTATTTTCTGTATCTAATTCCTTGCTTAACCCTTGTTTAATTAATTTTTGGATATTATCGACTTCTTCATTAATTTCATCAGTAAAAGATTCAAGGGTATCTCGCAAGGTAAAATTGAGCTCTGTCATGGTAGTTTGTAATTTGTGTCCCCATTCATTGACAAAATCAATGAGATTTTTAATTATTCCTTCAATTAAACTAAGAATGCCCACCTTTAATGAAGATATTATAGCATTTGAATTTATCTCGGGTGCTTTTATAGTTAAGAATTCTTTCTTGGGAATCAATACGTTTCTAAATATGTCTAATTTTTCATTTCTTTCTAAAATAGGTGCATGTTTTGTGTGGACGCTGTTTATTAAATCAATGATTTTTGTATAGAATTTTAAACTTTGAGGAGGTTCAACAATTGCCTCCACTTCATGATATCCGGAAGCTTGTCCTTTAGAGGGCTCGTCTAATCTAAAGACCCGAAATCCATAATCATTTTCCTTGTTTAAATAGGTATGGTCAAATACGATTCCAATACCGCTGGGATTTTTTTCTTGCCAGAATAATTGATTGTGGATATCAGTTTGTGAGAAAAAGATGCCTAAATTAGGATGTGAATGATACCATCCCAAAGAAAACCATTGAAGATTATCTCCATATTTTTCCCATAAGTAATTATCAATTTCTCCAAAATCACCTAATTGCTCAGCAGAAAATCGTACTTCTATAGCTCCTCCATGAGATACTGGAATTGCATCTTCTACAATAACCTGCTTTATCTTTCTTCCTCCATTTTCCTCATTCAGACGACCTATTAAAACGCCCATCACTTCATTAAATTGCCTCTGTTTCAATTGGTTTGAGCCAAATCGTAATACATGAACCAGCATCTTATAATAGGCAAGAGGCTTTATGATAACTGCAGGAACTTCGGAATTTTTAGTTTTATCATTTATCACAATTTATTCACATTATCTATGAGTTTATTTTTATCGAGATAAATTATTATTTCTTATTATGTGTTGTATTAATAATATTATATGTTTTATTTATTTTCTACAAGAAAGCTTACTCTTTATTAAAATAATTTACATTTAGTTGTTTATTCTTATTGTTTCTTTTAATCTTGTATAATTTCTTATTATAATTCATTAATTTAATTTTTTGGCATCCATTCTAAGTTTTTTATTTTAAACAAGGGAAAAGACACCAAATTAATGGTTCAATTCTTTCTTTTTTATCATTCGATTTGCCAAAAAAGATGAAAGGCGTGAAATCTGGACTTTTAGGCTAAAATATGGTCCAAATTTATTATAAATGATCCTCAATCCAACAAAGAAAAGAAAAATAATAAGCAGAGAAACAAAGAATCCTAGTGAAATCGTAAATTTTTGAAATAATAAAGGAAAAAGGATCTCATGAACTATAAATATAGTAAGTGAGTAATAAGAAAAATAGAAAAAAAACTTGTAATTTCCCTTGGGATGGAAATAATTACCCTGTTCAATGGTAAGTAAGATAAAAAAGAATAGTAAATTTGTCCCCAATGAATATATTAGCCAGCTAATAGAATTCCGGCTAAATTGATCCGCGAGAGAGATAAATCCACTTGTAATTATTAAAACCATACATATAATAAATAATGAGACAAGGGATAGTTTCGAGAATCTGTTGTCTTCAAATTTAGTGTCAATTATAAAGAGTTTTTCATACATTACTTCACCGACTACACTTCCAATTAGGAAGAAAGGAAAAAAACCCAGAATTGGGGTAAAAAAAAATCCATTAAAAAAAATATAATAGAAAAGATCAAGAGGACCTTTAATTATGATTTGATCACCTGGATAGGTGAGAATATTATTAGGAATAAACATATAGAGGATCCCATAAATGGATAATACACTTAATGCAATAATAATTTTGAGTGCCTTATTATAGTTAATCAACATTAGTGATAAGCCAATAGAACATGCTAATGTCTGAAAAATATTCCACGACCATATATTTCCAAGATATCCGCGTGAAAGATACGCTCGAAAATTATAATAGAAAAAACCTAATAGAAATAGAAAGAGTATTTGAAATAAATATTTTAAACGAATTTGTGAGTAATTCTCCTTGAAATTATCTCTGCGAATTTTATTGTGACTCTCAGTTTTACGATAATAAGAAATAGAAAAACTTATTCCTGAAATAAATATAAAACCTTCAGCTTCAGGACTTATAAATCTAATGATTAAGGAAATAATTCGAAAGAACATATCATTTGAAAGAGTGATCGCTCCTCCTGGTACGCCCCACATCCAGGTATGAAGTAAAATCATATAGATAATTACATATCCTCGGAAAACATCAATACTCTTTATCCTTGAGATCATAGAATTATTAAGTGAAATGTAATAATGAACATAAACATGCTTGCCATAATAACTTATCACTAAAATTTCGATATAATAAGGAATAAGAAGGATTAAACGAAAATAATTATGAATTTAAAATTCTAGTCTTTTACAATTTCTTGTTTAATAATTTTTTCACTTAGATAAGTTGAGAATCGAGCAATTTGCGCCTTTAAACTGAAATACAACCCTACTTTTGCGTGCATAATTCGTAAAAACACATAAAATAGAAATAAGATTAAGAATGAGACTAAGAACCCGATCAAAGGAGTAAATCTATTATATACTGCATAAAATAAAAAGTGCTGTATTAAATACGCGCTTAATGAATAATAAGAGAAATAATAGAAGAATCTATAGCTTCGTTTGAATTTGAAATATTTGGACTGTTCTATTATATATAGTACAAAAAATAACACGAGATCTGCTCCCAAAGAATATACTACCCAAGATAGAGTATTAATAAGGAAGATGTCAGTTGGAATAAAAACAGATATTATGATTAAAATACATCCCAATAAAATGATGGGGAGCGAGATTTTCTTTGAAAATTCGCTGTCTGGGATTTTAGTTTCGTTATTTAACGATTTTTCATAAAGAATTTCTCCAATTACAACACCAAAAAGATAAAACGGAAAGTATAGAAGAATGGGACAAAACACAAATCCATTATATAAGAAATAATATAAGAAACTAAGCGGATCAGATAGAACAAATCGATCTCCTGGACCAGTTAGCATGCTTTCATCAATAAAAGCAAATAAAACGTAAAAGAGGATTAATGTACCTATACCAATTAGTATTTTTGTGACTTTTTTGGCCTTTCGTAAGGGCCATATTAACATCATCGAGATGGCAAGTGTTTGAAAAATAGTCCACAGCCAGAAATCCTCTAATCGCTTCCAAAATAGAAATTGTTCGAGGTTATAAGAAAAAATCCCAACAAATAATACCATAAGAGAGCGTAAAAAATGCCTTAATCGAAGTTGTTTATAATCATAATCGTGAGAATCAAGCTTATTAAT
Source organism: Promethearchaeota archaeon (assembly GCA_008080765.1). Classification (GTDB taxonomy): domain Archaea; phylum Asgardarchaeota; class Lokiarchaeia; order Sigyniarchaeales; family SOKP01; genus TEKIR-8. The sequence continues at coordinate 29,667 of SHMU01000024.1, forward strand.
AGTTTCAATTCTTTTTCGATAGGATAATATAAAACTGACACCAGAAATTAAAATAAATCCCTCTGCTTCAGGGGAGATGAAGTATAGGGCTTTAGCGATAATAAGTAGCGTAGGTATTTCCGATAAGTTTGTTCTAATACCCCAAGCTGTAATATGTGCGATGATTAAATAGGCGATAATAAATCCTCGATAGATATCAACACTTTTTACTCGTTTAATTATTAATCACTTATAGTTGGTAAATCATTCAATTGTTCGGATTAGATATTAAATAACTGATCTAATTTATTAGGGTGAACCTACACTCAAGAAATATGGAATAATATAATTAATATATTTTTGAATAAAAACATTTTATATTTCAATGATTCCATTTTGATTTACATTGTTCACTCTTTTATATTCTAAGTCAATTGGCATCTTTTAAAAACAAAAAAATAGAATTATAAATTAAGTGAGCTTTTTTCCGCAATACGGACAGTACTTCCACTCTAAATCTTTGCCACAGTATGGGCAAAAGTGCGATTTATCGCCTTGGGGCGCATTAGCAGCATTAGAGATCGCTGGCTGAGCTTGTGAGGATTTTGTTTGTGTTGATGGCGTTGCCGAAGGAATAGTTGGTAAGGTTCTTTTGGTTCCCGATGCTTGTGATTCTACTTGGAATTGCCCTTCTTGGCGCGCCTTCATTCTCTCCTGAAACATCTTACGCTTCTCTTCCTCACTTAATGCTTCTCTTGTTGCTGCTATCGGTGTGGATTGAGACGGGGGTCCTCCTGATGCTCTTTGCTGCATTTTTTGCTTTGCTTGATTCATTAAAGCTTGGGCGGATTTCATAACTTGATGAGGGTTAATATTGGGTATTGCTGAGGTTTGTAAAACCCATCCTACAATATAATTAATGTTTGGACTAGACTCTCCCTCATCCAATTCATATACATTAGAAGCCAACACGCTGTTTCCTTTAACCAATCTACTGGCCCATTGATCATTGATAAGCCCTAATTGGATCTTGTAGGAAGTACCCGGAACACCAAGCTGCGCGGTCAATGGTTCAAAATTTTCTTCTGACACTTTAAATACACTTTTTACCTTTTTTTCATAAGAACTATGTTATGGTATAATAAAGTAATATATAAATTTATATTAATGCTATATCAAAAAAAGGCAGAAGATTTTAGGTTTCATCATTTTAGTCTCAAATGTAAATACTTCTTTAGTTATCAGTTTGAGTAATAATACTAGAAGCCTTGGATTAAGTATAAATAAATAAAGTTATATCTATCATTAAAGAAATATTTTGAATTACTTATTTAAAATGATTTTATAATTATGACTGTTAGAATTCCCAAAAAAGCATATAAAGCAATTGTGGCAGCTTCGGTGCGATTTGCAAACACTCGATTTCCAGAAGATGACTGGCTGGAAGTATATGGAATTTTTACAGGCAAGATTGAAGATGATGATGTAAAAATATCCGCAGCATATCCTATCACTCATCAAGTAAGAAAGCCCGAGGATATCATCGATAAAGTCTATTGGGACACTGAAGATTATGAATCATTTAGTATTATCGATGATGAGGCATTTTCTAAAGGAGAGTTTACGGTGGGTTGGTGGCACAGCCATCCTGGCTTTAAAGTAATGATGAGCCAATTGGATGTAAAAACAACCTTGTCTTACCAGCAAAACAATCCGAAGGCTATTTCTCTGGTTTTTAATCCCACGCGGTTAATAAGACAAATTGAACTCCCCTATAAAAAAGGAGATCCTGTAATTCAATTAAAAAATGATCCAGGCTTCAAGATCTTTCGATTAGATGATGTGAATAAAGGAATTGAAGCCTCTTATCATGAAATCATGTATGAAATTGAGGGATACGAAAGTAAGGAGCAATTAATTAAGGAAACCCAAAATTTCATCATAAATGTGACGAACTTTTTTCCGAGAGAGCATATCTTTGAACGCTATCAGAATATCATCGATAAGCAAATTAATGAATTAGAATCAAAATTAATGGGAATAGAATCTTACTTGAAAACATTGATTAATAAAGGAGAAGCTCATAGAACAAAAGAGGTTCTAGAAGAGCAAAAAAAGGATGTTCAGCAATTTGTTGCTCAGACATATCTCTCGGTTGAAAATATTAAGGAATTCACCGATTATCTCGAATTTAAAGAAAGAGAAAAGGTAATTCCGGGAATACAAGAAATATTGATGAGATGGGATGATGCAACGAGCGACTTAGACAAGAGATTTAAACAAATGAAGAAAGAATATACATAATAATTTTCTAGATTTCACCTTAAAGTAAAAAATTAGAAAGAAAAATAATCCCCACTTTTTATTTTTCCACTTTTTTAATTATTTCAGAAGAAACTTCAGTAACTTCGTTTTCTTATGTAAGTTTTTGAAGGAATAGAAGTTTAAGCAATAAGTCTGGAAGTATCTTTAATTTTTTCTAATAAATTCAATTTTTTTGTGTAAATTGAGCAAATTATGAAACTTGATTAAAGTAGATTGTCAATTACCCCACCTTGAAAGGCGGGGCTTGTGGCTCAAATCCCCATCAATTCTCCTAAAAGCTTCTGGTTCATCATCGTCCACATCTAAGGGGCTAATTGACACATAGCCCGTGTCCTTCGGATATACCGAGGGACAACTGCCCGATCTCTGATAT
>SHMU01000025.1 GCA_008080765.1 Promethearchaeota archaeon
ACAGGCATGCCCGCTACTAGAGTAAGTTCTATTTCTTCCCAATCTTGGTTGGTAATGTTTTCAATCAGAGAATAACCCGCTAAGAGACACTCCTTCTTCTCTTCCTGTGTCTTGCTCATAATGAGTCGGTAAGAGGTTTTCCATACAGGTGATTCATGTAAGTAAGACACAAATATATCCCGTTCAGTGTGTTCCTCTCCTCCAGATTCACAGTTAATTATTATTTTCTTGGAGTCTTTCTTAATCCCGGAGATAATGGTTTCTAAAAAGAATTTTAGATCGTTCATTATATCTTTGTTTAAGATGGTAAATTCGCTGATTTCGGAGAAAGGAATCTTGACAATCTTAGCTGTATCTTCTAAGAGTAAAACCAATAATTTATCGGTAATTTTAATTTCATTTTGAATTTGTTCGGTTTCTTCAATGCCCATAATGATCCCCAACTTTTCATTGGACCCTCCAGTTCCGATTTGTACTTTAATTCGTGCTCCTTTTAACTGCGAAATTATTGAAGTAAATGAATTCTTATTAGGTATATCTATCATGATAGATTTAAGTTGCTGTGAGATAGAAAGTGCGTTATCATATGTAATCGAGCTTATAAACCCTTTTTCGCTGGTATCTAATACAAATAAACTTTTGAGAATATCATTCATTTCATCGACGGTAAACTCCAGTTCAAATGTTCCCGTGCCTTTTTGACTTCCTTGTAGAAAGAAATGGGAGATTCCATGTTTGAAAATGGTGATGCTTTTGATTTTTAAAGTATTTGTAATATCATTCATATAGAGAAAAGAGGAACTTCAGAGATATAAATCTATTCAATATTTTCACCTTATTAGTTCTTGGAATTATTTTATTATCATTGGAAAAAAAATAAAAAGAATTGTAAGCTTTCATTGTAAGAGAAAGAGCATAGAATTCCACATTTCCGTAAACTATTTTAGGAAATGAGCATTAATACTAAATATAATTGTTCACAAGAAGAGGCTTTTTTAATATCAATTTAGGAGGAAATGATTGAATATGATTATACCTGTAAGATGTTTCTCATGTGGCAAGTTAATTGCACATGTCTATGATCTTTATGAAGAGGCGTTAAAAAAGGGGGAGGATTCAGAGGAGGCGTTTGAAAGATTGGGGATTAAACGCTGGTGCTGTAGAAGGATGATTGTGTCACATATCAACTTAATTGATGATCTGTTAAAATTCCCCAGACTTCAGTAACACCGTTTCTTAATGAGAACTAAAGGGAACTGCAAATTTATAGAGGCTATTTTTTTAAATTATTCGAGTATATAGGCAAAACTGGAGAGCCAAATGCTCTTTTTTTAGGCTAGCAAAATTTATTTATTTTCATTAATTAAAGAGAGTATCAGTGATTAATGATAATATTATAAATATTTGAATGAGATGAAGTAAATGAGTTATGTTAAGTTCAAAACGCCTGACAATGTTCAGGAGGAAATAAAGAAGCTATTAGATGAGATAGCAAAGACGAGAGATTCGAAGATTCGAAAAGGTATGAATGAAACAACCAAGTCGATTGAAAGGGGAGTGGCAAAATTAGTGGTAATGGCAGAGGATGTAAGTCCTCCAGAACTGCTCTTTCACTTACCCATATTGTGCCAAGAAAAAGGAGTACCTTATGCATACGTGGATAAACAAGAGAATTTAGGAAATGCGGTAAGAATTAATGTTTCTGCGTCTGCAATTGCGGTGGAAGATGCTGGTTCAACAGATAATGAAAGAAATCTTAATAGCTTGGTCAAAAAAATAGAAAATCTCAAGTAAATAAAAATTTTAGAATATAGAGTTTTGTAAATTATGCCAAAAAAAAAAGACGGAGCTTCTAGTGGGTATGATGAAGACGATTCAATTCCCGCCCAAGTAATTCAAGTGGTGGGAAGAACGGGACTTACTGGGGAAATTAACCAGATTAAGGTACGTATTCTAGAGGGACGTGATAAGAACAGAATTCTCACCCGTAATGTTAAGGGTCCCGTCCGGGAAGATGATATCGTTCTCCTCAGAGAAGCAGAGCGTGAAGCACGGAAAATAAGAAAAAGAAGATAAAAGGATAAAAAAACACCCTATTTTTCTTCTTCAAAAAAATTTAAAAGCTTTAAGTTAAGACTATATTCTTTTTCTAAAAATTCTTTAAGAGCAGTTCGGATTGCTTCCGATCTACTCGATACAAGTCCTCTTTCTTTTAGTTTCTGAATATTTTTATCGTAGATTTCCGGAATATTTATGGTGATATTTTGCATTGGAGCTTTATCCTCCTCATCATTAATTTTTCTCATACACACAATCTCCCAATCAATTATTACAAGAAAGAAAAATATTAAGACTGCCTAGTATAAATTAGAGTGATTTTCTTATAGACTACCCTTTCTTAATTTCACTTTCTTTCAGAAATATATATTAATAATTAAGATAACCAACTAAATAAACTTAATGTCTTTAATGTGGGTATTTAATGAAGCGTAAATCGTTTGAACATTGAAAATAGAATTTAATATTATAAGTGAAAAAATTTTAATGATTTTTATATAGAGAAAATGGAGGCATCTATACAAATTTACTATTGATATATGAGGAAAGCTGAGAAGACATTTTGTTCTCTATAACTTAAAGCCGTTCTGATTTTTTAATGTAGCGACCTCGGGATTCAATGACCTTGATATTTTTTAAAATGGAAGAGCATAACTTTTGGGAGTTATTATTTTTATAAATAGTTTTATATCTTTCAATAAATGCGTGATAACAGGAAAGATAATCATTTCCGTGGGAAGATATAAGTACTCTTTTGAATAGATGGAGATCTACACTTTTATCTTCGATTGTGTCTGAATATTCATGTAAACCAAAATCTATTAAGAAGACATGTTTATTTGGAGTGATTAACACATTACTGGTGGTAATGTCTCCGTGAGTTTGGCCATTTAAATGTAATTGAGCAATAAATTCTCCTACTTTTCTAAAATAATTGAGTTTATCGGACTCTTTAAGGGTATCCATCAAATCTTTTAATTTTTCTCCCACAATGTATTCCATTATGATAAGGGCTTTTTGAGTATCGATTTCATACACCACCGGAACATTAAGTCCATATTCCTTTACTTTAATCAACGCTTTTGCCTCATTTATTGTCCGAAGAGTCCGAATCTCATTATCCAATTGAGGGATTCTGTATTGTTTCGCAATACGATGCTTAAAAATAACTTCTTTATTGAACCATTTTCCATAAAAAAGCGAGGCTTCAGCACCCTTCTTAATTAATTGTTTTCGTTCAATTGAGCTTTGCATTATGTGGTAGTCAATTCCTCCAAGGGATTGTTATATTATCCATTCTTTCTTTGGGTTTGATAATTGTGTTTTTTATAGTGTGAGAACCTTCTGAAAGATAGCGTAGAACACCCGTCCATGCGATCATAGCTCCATTATCTCCCGCATATTTAAGCGGTACCACTTCAAAACGTGCGTTATGTTCTTGACAAATAGAGGCAATCATTTCTTGCAATCGCTTATTTGCTGCTACACCTCCTGTGAGGAGCACCTCTTTTTTTTCGGTATGAGCCAATGCCCGTTCTGTGACTTCAGTAAGCATTGCAAAACTATTCTCTTGAAGTGAATATGCAATATCACTTAGGGTATAAATGGTGTTAAATTTTTTAGAGTTAAGAAGTCGTTTTGCTGCAGTATATAATCCTGAAAAGGAGAGATCCATTCCTTTCACTACATAGGGAAGAGGAATATATTTCGATGCGTCTAAAGCAAGCCTTTCTATTTTTGGACCTCCCGGATGGGGGATATTTGCATCACGGGCAAAGGAATCTAACATGTTTCCAATTGCCAAGTCGAGAGTTTCTCCAAAAATTTGATATGCTCCTGACTCAAAAGCACTTACGATGGTATTACCTCCAGACACGTATAAAGTAAGAGGATCCTCTATGTCGCATAATAATCTTCCAATTTCTACATGTGCGATGCAGTGATTCACCCCTATTAGGGGAATGTGTAATTTTTGACTTAATAACCTTGCAACTAACGCGCCAATCTTTAGGACAGGTCCTAATCCCGGACTCTGGCTGAAGGCTATAAGAGAGATTTGGTTAATAGTTAATTTAGCTTCTATAAGAGCTTTCTCAATGGTTAGTCTAAAATTATTGAGATGTTGCTCTTTTACCATTACAGGATGAATTCCTCCCTCTTTGGGAATATAGATATCATTCACCTTACTCAAAATAGTACCATCAAAATTAACAATTCCCACTCCAAACGTATGAGCAGTTGATTCTATTCCTAAGGCGAATTTAGTCATATCCATACTATTTCTTTTTAAAAAGGTTATTGAAAATTCCTAATAAATCAAGAGGAGCGTTTCTGGTTCTAATAGGAAAAAATGTAGGAATAAGGACTCTGAAAGAGTAATAAGAGTGATTAACTTGATTTTTTTCTTTTTCGAGGAGATCGTTTTCGCTGGCCTCCCTTGGTACCTTTTCGCTTAAATACCGTATACTTGCAATTTCCGCAGGTAAATCGATCATAATGTTCTGCCATAAATACACTTGGTCCACATTTAGGACAAGAACGGTGGGTTCTTACCAGTTTGTCGCCTTCTATTTTATAATATTTTGATACGTCAGTCATTTAAATATCCCTCCATAATTAATATCCTCATTTATTCATATTCGAATAAATGCTCATATTTTTCATTTTTTCTTCGTAATTTATATATTTCAGAGCGTTTTTCCTTTACCAAATTACGCACTTGAATGTGAAAGGGCTCAAAATATTTTAAGTCTTCACCATTTTTATAAATATTCACCTTTCCAATGGAATGAGACGCTCCGAAGTGGGAGCTAATGTTTCGAACGATAGTCAATTTCTCATCTGCTCCCTCCATGCCTGCTATTTTTTTCCTAATTTCTAATCGATTCGGGGATGGTTCACCAAAATGGTCAATTCTAATCTCTAATTCTGATCGTTCGATTAATGGGTTTGTTTTTTTATTCAGTATCTCAATTTCAAACTTCATTTTGTATCCTATTGTTAAAAAATTCTTAAATTCTAAGAAATTATCGAATAATATTTCTATTATTAAATTTAATATAGCATGACAAATAAAAATTATGGGATACCACTAAGAAAAGATTTAGACAAAAAAGGACTTCTTGAAAATAAAGGAGAGGATTAGCTAAGCTTTTCCATCACTTTAAGAAAACGGTGAACGACTTTCTGAATTTTCTTAGTGACTTCCACCATTACAAGCCCTTCGGGAATCTGTTGTATAGCGCTTGTTAGGGGGGGTTGTCCATAAAACACGAAGTTCGTTTGCATTTCTTGCAGAGGTAAGCTTATAATGAGCGGGAGTACTAGCAAGTCCTCTTCCCCCTCCTTGACTCGTAATAAAGTTCTCTTTTCGGAGCGGATGCTTTCTTTAATTATTTGCCAACTTTTTTTGGCAATCATACCTTTTGGATTATCAAATTCACGAATTTCTTCAAAAAAATCTCCATGCGATATAGTAATTTTATTTCGCTGGGTCTTCTCATCGATGATACATAACCTAATAAATTTCCGAAGAAATTCATCTGCTAAAAAATCTTTTGTGACAATATCTCCCACGATATAAAAATTAAATTGCTCTCCTTGCTTTTGTAAGGTTTTGAACTTATCCACTACTTTAGAAATAGTTTCTTCTCGTGTTCCTGCAATTAAGGTATCTAATGGTTGAGCAAATAGATGTCGTTTTTCTTCGGGAATCCCTAATCGTTCGCTCATACTGCTTTTAAAATAGTTTAGGTTTCTAATTAAAAGTTAAATAAAATTTCTTGAAATTGAGATAAAGTAAATTAGAGAAGAGTTATCTTACTCGAAGGGCATATTTACCCGGGATCAAGATCTTCAAATACTCGGCAATCTTTGATTCTTCGGGCTTAATAATAATCACTTCTCCGGTAAAATCATCACTAAGCGTGTGAGTTTTACATTTCGGACATACTTGTTCATTTTTCGTAATTAGATGGCAATTTTTACATGCTTTTTCAGTCATAGATAGTAAATTCACCTATCATACTTTTAGTTATCAAAATTTAATTTAAATCTCCAAGATTGAATATAATATTCCTATTTAGAAATAGGGAGTCTTCAGAATAAAATTTTTCTATTTTTTAAGAAAACTCAAAAATGGATGAGAAATAAGAAAAAGAATGAAAAAAAAGTTCTAAAAAAAAGAAGAGTCAGTTTAGTTGCAAATTATTGATTATTTATCCTATTTTATCCAATACTTCCGTTAATACTTTTGGAATATCCATGATATGTAAAATATGAACAATCTCCCCTTTTGTAATTTCTAAAATCCATTTGGCACATTTTTCATAATAGGATCGGGTATTTACTCCTAAAATGAATTGAACTCTCTGGTTTATATATTCCTCTAAATCGTGTTTGATCATTTCTTCCGTTTCACTAAAAGCACAATCTGTCAATAAAAAACATAATTTCCGTTCGGTTTGAGTTTTTTCTAACTCTCTTGCGCCCCATCGTAATGCTTCTTGAACACAAGTGCCCCCTCGTGCACTTAAGTCAAGTAATTCGTTGGCAACATCATCTAAATTTCTCTCATCTCCAAATTCTTTAACCACATGAGTATTTGATTCAAAAAAACAGATGGCAACTTCATCGGCTCGTAGACTACCAATTAATACCATTACGGCAATAGAACACGCAGCAAGTTTCATTCCATACATAGATCCTGATATATCAAGTAAAAAGCAAATAGAAACCCTCCCTTTTTCGGTTTTTGTTACTAAAAGATCTTCAGCAATAACCATTTCAAGCGATTTGCCTTGCATGATGATGTTTTCAATCGTTGCATCAATATTTATCAATTCTATATCATCACCAATGATATAAGGACGTAATTGATTACTAGGGATTAATCCTTTTGTTCCACTACCGCGTTGATTTGAAATAATATTCATGGCAATTTTAATTAAGGCATCTTTACAAAGATTTTTTACAAACTCCTTTAAATGGCGGGGAACCTTATTGCGGTTAAAAAACCATTGAACTAGCATGTTTTCTCCAGATCCAGCACTAAGAGATTCTGCTACTTTTCTTTCTGCTTGACCTCCATATTTTTTAGCAATCTTAAATGCCTTTGATAAATTACTATGGGAAAGTGCTCCAAGTCCTTGATAATTGTCTTTATTCAGAGCGATTTCCATTAATTCTTCCATCTGGACTTCCGTTAATTTTATTTTCTTTATTATTCTAGAATATCGATCAAAATTACCAATATTTTGTTTGTACAGAGTTTTCAATAATTTATAATCACCACCAAAAATTTCAATAATAGTTGTCTCCGGAACACCCAGTTTCTTTCCAATTTCAATTGCTTTACTTTGATTGAGTGGCACTAGGTCTGAAACCATTGCTTTTAGCACAGTTTCGAATTGCTCGGAATCATGGGATGCTTCTAAAGCTTTCATTCCCACTTTTTTGGCATTCTTAATAAGAGCATTGCGACATGAATCAAATTTAGCTTGATTCGATAAATTCATAAGTTCGCACGCTAAATCAGCTAAGTTATAACACGCTCGTCCATTGGTATTGAGATATTCAGTAATTTTTTGATCTATTAACGTATCTAACATGTTCTGCCAATCGACAAGATCCGTTTGAGCTTGGAAAAGCTCGGAAAGAGAAGGAGAAGGATTCTTTTGAGCCCATCGTTGGAAAAGTTCATTGGTAAGATGAGAATGAAATTGGGTATCTAACTGTCTCGTAATATTAAAAATAATAGTAGGATTTTCGTTTAAACTATTTTTCAACACTTTATCATGATCAAATGGGGGTATTGATTGTAATATTTTTGAGATCTCAAATACATCCATTAAGTTTTCAATGCGTCCGATCAATTGGTTGGCAAGGATATCTATTTCTTGCTTATCCATTCCTACTTTATCAAGATAGTCAAGTGTCCGGGCTGAAGTACCCACCTCTTCCTTTTTCATAATATCATTCAGAGAAGGCTTAAAATCCTTAGAATTCATGAGGTATTTGGCAGTTAGCGTTATCCAAGGAACCGTAGATTGGTCTATAATATCAGTTCCCCAATTAAGCTTAACCGCGGAGCTAATATCTAAGGGAGAAAGGTCATTTATTTCCCGCAAAATTATCTGATGACATTCTTTTTCCAATTCATTTAGATCTTTGAGTCCTTGCTCTAAAATATGGCGATAATTATAACGCTGTTCAATTATATCAAGTAAACTCTTGTAGGGCTCTTCCTCCCTCTCAGCACGATCATAGATATCATTCACGAAATCCATGAGTCCAGAAAGCTCTTCCATTGCTTCTTCTATCAATTCATCAGTATCTAAATTTCCGAGATCTAATTCATTTTCAAAGACTTCTAACAATTCATCCATAAATTTAGTTTTTTCATCAGCGGAGGCTTGAGGGATTGCTGGTCTCTTTTTGGCTTTCTTTACCGATTTAGGGTCTCCAAAAATAATATTGAATGCAATTTCTCGGGCAATTGCTTGATCTTCAATTGGTGTAGTAATTACCGCTGCAGTAATAAAATCTTCAGGTATGAGATTGCATTTACGATGGTACATTGCAGTAAGCAGCTTTGGGATGGCTATGGCCTGACGGGTACTCGGAATATTCTGCAATCTCCCTTTATTTCTTCTCATCTGATAAATAAACTCGATTGCAAAGGAAATAGGATTCCAATCTAAGATTTTATTATTGGCATAATCTCCTATATTACCTACATCAATTCTACTCATGATATTTATGATACTCCAATTACTTTTGTAAGGATATTTTTTATAAATTGCTCTGCATCTGTTCCGGGACGCAATTCTATGGAATCTTGGAGGATTAATCTCGCAGATTCGGCAATTAATTTGTTATCTACTTGGATATTAAGGCGTTGAGCTCTCTGGGATACAAATCGTGCCAGGCCAATGCTGGTTCTCAAACTAGGAGGGCGTTCTACGGCGTGATCTTGACGGCATTGCGTCATGATTTCTATAATTTTTTCTTGTGTTAAAGCTGATAATTGATATTCCGGACAATTGGCTACCATTATTTTTTGTTCTAAAGATTTGGGAGGATATCCCAGATGAATCCATACTTTTATTCTATCTTTTATAGCTGATGGTAATTTCCTTGTACCTCTTAGTTCTGCAGGATTCATAGCAGCAATCACGTAAAATTTATCCTTCGCTCTAAGCCATGTTTTTAATTGCGGGATATATAAGCGTCTTTCTTCCATTGTATCAAGCATGCTATTGAGGACGTATTCATCACCCCGATTTAATTCATTTGCAAGAAAGACTCCTCCCTTTAGGGCTGCCAATGAAAATGGTCCTGGGATATAGGAATCCGGAGAGAAGCCGAATTTAAATACTAAAGTAGGGTCAAATGAACCGATCAATGTGGAAGGTCTGACCAAATCACTAAAAGTTACCCAATAAAACTCCTGGTTCAGATCATATGCAAATTTCCGGCATAGGGCGGTTTTACCACATCCCACGGGACCTACTAAACCCACAAATAAACCCGCATTATATGCATCCATCATTGCTTCGTATGCGTATTTATACTGCCCCTCTAATACTAAGTTTACTTCCTCTCTAATATCTTCTATCTTGCTTTCTTCTATTAGCTTTGAAAATTCCGTGACTTGTTGTTTAGACATATATTTTTCACTTTTTCTGTAATTTTTATTTCTATTTTTGTTTTAAATTCTACTTTTGTTTTTTTTTTTTTAGATTTTGATTTGGATTTTAAAGCATATCTTTTGTTTTTCAGATATCTTATATCTATTCTTTTGTCTTTCTTAATTTATTATTAAGATTTTAAAAACTCTTTTATTTTTCAAAGAACTTCTCTGTAGTTGTTGGCTGAATGACGATGGGAACTTCATAATTTAATTTCTTGATTGCAGCTACTATTTTATTATATTCTGATTCTTCTAACACACTTCTTCGGGCAAATTGTAATTTTTCCATTATATACTCTCCAAAATATGTGTTTTTTAAATCTTCTACATAATATTTCTTCCCTTTTTTCTCTACTTGAGCATTCTTCAATTCTTCAATGCGCTTTAATAAAATGATTTTAGCGAGCGGTTTCCACAGATCTTTTTTCTTTAACCGTTCCAAATCAAAATTTCTGTGGGGTAATTCATCATGTCGAACCAAATTACCAATTTTTTTAAGAAAATTAATAAAAAATTGCCTCTTAAAGTTATCAATAGACACCTCATCGCCGATTTGGTCAGCAATCTGTATATATACCTTATCAATTGAGGTTGTAGTATCTGAATATAGTTCTTCAAATTCTTCTTTTATTTTCCTATAAAACTCTTTGATCTGCTCATTATGTTGATTTATATTTTCTATTGTGAATTCACCTTTTATTTTTGTAATTCAATTTTATGATGTGCTTGAATTTTATCGATATCTTGATGAGTAATCAGAATTACTTGGGTATTATCTGCGATAGAAGAGATATTTGAGAGCAATTTCGCTCTATTAGAAGTATCAATGAATTCTGTAGGCTCATCAATCAACAAAAATGACGTTTTTCCAATCAATTCGCTCAACGAAAATTTGTAGGAAAGACCCAATAATAACTGATAGCCGCCACCTTCATATACTGCTGCGGGGTAGGAATCTGTTATATCCATTCCTTTGGGAGTAATTGATAAGCTATAATCCTCACTATCTACCGATACTTTTTCAAATTCATCTTCAGAAGATAATACATTGGTAAATTGCAAAATTCTCTCTTCCAATGCAGCGGAAATATTTTCCCGAATTATTTCTTGAGTTTCTTTAAACATATCTTGGAAAGCTCGATACCTTTCTGCGAGGCTTTTTTTAAGGTTTAGAATTTGAATCTTCTTTTCATTTGACGCAATTTCTTTGTCTAATGTCTTAAGTTGCTGTTTTAATTCTTCTAAGTCTTTACTTACTTGTTCTTTTTGTTCTTCAAGATGTTTTAAGGTTGAGCTTAATTCAGTTGTGTTTGTAATGATTACTTCTTTAAAATGGTCTCTGAATTGAGCAGCAGTCTCAAGGGTTTGATTTTGCAATAAGATTTGTATTTCTGCCATCAATTTTTCCAATGATTCAGAAAGATAATTTTCTTTCTCTAACGCATCCAAATATGCCTTTAGTTGCGTGTTAATTCCATTTAATAACTTTACAAAATTTTCCATTTCTATTGAGAATAAATGTTCTGCATCTTGCTTATTTTGTTCGATATCCGCTAATTGAGCATTTAATTTTTGCTTACGCTCTATGGAGGTTTCTAATTCGTTTAATTCTTTTTGTTTATTTTTTTCATCCTCTCTTAACATTTTTATTTCATTAGTGCTCGTTTCTAATGCAGTTTGTTGCGTCTGCAATTGAGAATTCAATTGATCTATCTGACTTTCTAAGTCTTGATCAAATGAAGTAGAGACCTTAGTTTTCATTTCACTAATCTTTTTAATTATGTTTTCTAGTTTCAAATACTCTTCATAAGATTGCTTTTCCCCTTGTCGCAATTCCTTGGTCTTTTGCTTTAATTCTTTTTCTTTTTTTTCAGTTAGTTGTATTTTCTGGTCTAACTCTTTTATTTTTTTCTGAAATTCTTTTACTTCTGAAGCTATTTTCTCAGAATCTATGGGCGCACCGCAATATTCACATTTCTGATTATCTTTATTTGATTGTCTCCTCTTTAAAATACCCTCAATATCACCTTTCTCTCTTTCAATTGTTCTAAAGAAGTTTTGAAGATCTGAGTGCTCATCATTTATCTGTTTCAGTTGGGCGGTAAGATCTTCGTATTGTTGTTTAAATTTTAGGTATTGTTTTTCCAATTCATCTTGGGTATCATATGTGCTTGTAAATTCTTCAATCTCATTTAATAAGCTTAATTTTTGGGTTTTAAGCGTATCGGCTTTTATTTTCTGTGTTTCAATAGATTGGAGTTGTTTTTGCATATCTCCGAGTTCCTTTTCTTTTTGTGTAATTTGTTCTTCAATATGTTTTACAGCAGCTTTTAAAGCTTCATAGTTAGCATCCAAGGTGTCTTCTGAGCCGAATAGCGTTCGTACCGCTTCGATCTCCTCTTTAACCATTTTAAGCTTAATTTCTGATTCTTCTACCGCTTTTTTCGCATCTGTACTTGATTTGAGGATTTTTGAAACCTCTTCAGAAAGGTCTTCTATATCTTGAAACATATTTAATAATTCTTTTTGTCTGTTAATATCTGAAATAAGGGTAGATTGCAGCTCTTCTTTTTTTGCTAATTTTTCGTGATAGTCCTTCTTTTCTTTTTTGGCTCGTTCTATGACTGCTTTTAAGGTGCTAAGAACTTGTATTTCTTTCTCAAAATCTAATGCTCGTTGTCTGAACACATCTGAAAGAGCAGATGCAGTTTTTATCCCAAATACAATATCTAATTTCTTATCACCTGCTAAGATCTTTGAAATTTCTCCTTGGGCAAAATGGACTCCTGCCTCAAAAAACCTCTTGGAGATACCGAGAATTTCTGCTAACTTTAAAGATAAATCCTCCTCACGATTACCAAAATCGGAAGATAATACATATTTTTCTTCATTTTCGGAAAGAATTTTTTTCAAGGTATAATATCCGCTGGCAGAACGCTTTTTACCCTTTAATTCATGCATTCTCTGGAGTTTGTAGCGAGCAGCGTCTTTTCCTTGAAATATAAGTTCTACTCCTACAGCTTTTTGCTTAAATTTCGTAAGTTGAGCTATTTTTTTAAATCCATTTACTTGTCCGAACAGACAATACTCAATGGCATAAAAAATGGTTGTCTTTCCCGCATTATTTCTTCCATGTAATAAATTAAATTTGGGATCAAAATTTAGTTGTAAATCATCGTGCTTTCTGAAACTCTTTAATCGTATTGATTCAATCAATTACCCTTCTCCCTCCTCATTTTCTTGATCATCAGAATGATCTACATCTTGAAGCTCATATTCAAACATTTCTTCTATCTTTTCTATGAGTTTTTCTTTCGCTTCTTTTTTAAGGTTGAATGTTTTAGTAAGATTCTCTTCGGAATCATAGAGATAATTAGTAAATTCAAACAACGAAATTAGATTATCTTTTTCTCGTTTTTCGAGCCCAAACTGATTCAAAATGTCTGAAATATTAAACGTGAATTTCATTTTTTATCATATATTCGTCTTTTAAGATATATGTAAATATCAAAAATTACATTTAAAATTATATTAAAAATTATATTAAAAATTATGTCTTTGCTAGGATTAATTCGCAGTGAGATAATTAACAATTGTTTCTTCATTCGAATCTTTAGTTAGTTTGATAACGTAGTCGCTATGCCGTTTAAACGAATCATCATGAGAGATAACAAATAATTGGGTAAATCCTTCTATGTTATTGATGTATTTGCTGAGATTAATTCGGGATACTTCATCTAAATTTGTAGTAGGCTCATCAAATATGGCGAATTGAGCCGAAGTAAGCGTTTTTAAGATGGCCAGTCGTATTGCTAAGGCTGCAGCCATTTTTTCACCTCCGGATAAGCGAATGAATCGTTTTCTACTTTTTGCCTTAACCACTTCAATTTCGTAATCTTTATCCCAGATTAGCGAAGTATTTTGATCTCCACGAATACTACGATAAATTTGAGTGGCTTGCATATTAACTTTTTTGATTAATTCAATTCGCATCTTAGGCTTAAATGCCCTTAACCAATTGCGAATTTTGTTTACAAATTTTTTTTGGGCTCTCAATTTAAGTGAGTGTTCTTTTAATTCATGCAGTTCTCTTTCTTTTTGCTCAAGCTTATTAAGTGTTTCTTCAATTTCCTTAATTCTCTGTTGTAAATTGCGAACATTTTCGTGGAGTTTAATGATCATACCCTTATTTTCATTAAATTCGTTCTGAAGAGTGGTAAAGATATCTTCATCAAATTTAGATTCTAAAGCCATTTTTTCATTGAGTTTATTGTTACTCTCCTTCTCCAGCATTTCTAGCTTCTGTTTAGCAGCATTAACTTTTTCTTTTCTATCCTTTAGTTTTTGGGCTTCATTAATATGTATTTGATATTGATTGTAGTCTGGTTCCAATTCGCTACTTTTTTTTCTAATATCAGATAATTGTTTTGGGATATCTTCATGTGATTTGATTTGTTCTTGTACAGTAAAACGTTCTTGTTTAATCGTTTTTAACTTTCCTAGGAGCGGGTGCAAGTGTTCTTTTAGCTGGTTTATATTTTTAGCCTTTGCTTCATGAATTACATATTCATCATGATAAGATTTTAAATTCTCTGTTTTAGCAAGCATTTCATCTCGGAGATTAGTTAAAGTCTCTTTTTCAGCTACTTTGGTTCTTAAATTAGAGATTTCCTCTTTCAGCTGCTCAATTTGGGTTTCAATGCCTTCTATAGAAAATTTCTTTCGCGTTAAATGTTCAATAGCTTCTTGTATCTTCTCTTTTTTACCTATTTTGTTTGAGATCTCGTTTAACTTGACTTTTATTTCAGTAAGATCCTTTTTTTTTTCTTCTATCTGGCGAGTGAAGAAATCAATATCAAATTTACCTTCTTCAATATTTTTACACTTCTGATCTGTAAAGGGACAGAGTTGATCTTCAATTTTCTTTTGGTTACTTTCAAAAAAAGAAATGGCATCTTCAATGCTGGAATGCTCTACTTTTAGTGTATTCTTTTTCTCTTCAAGAGAACTAATAATTTCCAAGGCTTTTTCTAATTTTGGTAACTTTTCAATTTCCTTATTTAATCGGGTGAGTTGATCTTTAAGTTTTGTAAGGTCATTATCAGCTTTTTGGAGATGTTCTTCATCAGAACTTATTTTTGCTATTTTTTGGAGGACGGTTTTGAGTTCTTCCTCTAATTTCAAATATTCTTGGTAGCTCGAAGTGATTTGTTCCAGTTTTTTGTGTGATGTTTCGGCTTCATCTAGTTTCTCTTGGAGATTATCATATCGATTTTTATTGACTTGAAATGTTTGGATTAACTCATTTAGTTTCTCTTTTAATTCATCCAATGTTTGATTTTTAAGAATTAGCTCATTTTTCAATTTTGAAAGCTTATTATATTCTTCATATGCATTTTTTGTACGATCGCATATATTTTGCGCTTTTACCGATTCATTTAATTGTTGTTGAAGGTTTTTTAAATGTTCTTCTTCGCTTTTCTTCTCTATTTCATTTTGAGCGTAGGAGGTGGTAATTTTTTCCAATTCTTCCTTGATAAGAGTGTATTCTTGGAGCTTTTTGTTAATTTTTTCATTTGTTTGGTTATAATTTTCTAGTTGTTCCGTTAAAATAGTGATATTGTCCGAAAGATTTTGCTTTGTAATGATGAGGTCTTCTTTATTTTTCGTCTCTCCCTTTAATTCACTGATTTGATTTTCAATTTTGTTAATATCTTCCTTATAATTTCGTTCGATTACGAGAAGGTTATCCCGATATTTCTCATAGATCTCTAATTGAAATATCTTATCAAAATAATCTTTTCGTTCTTGCGGTCTCAATAAAAAACTATTTATGATCATTCCTTGTGGAATTCCTATTGCAGTATTGAATAAGGTCTCTAAATCAATATCAAATCTTACACCTAATTGTGTCTGTATCCAAGTTCTAAATTTTGATACTGTATCTATGGGAGGTGAAAGAAGTTCACCTTTCGTATCACGTACCTCTATCTCCGTTTTTCCGATGGTTCGCAAGATTTGATATGTTTTATTTTCCAAACCTGTTATCCAAACTTTAACCGTTCCATAGGTAGGGTTATCATTCTCTACAGATCTTACATAATCTGAATGCTGGGTTTTTGATTTTAAAAAATCAAATAATACAAACCCAATCATCTCCAATACGGTTGATTTTCCAGCACCGTTACCGCCATATAGCACATTTAATCCTTCTTTAAAAGTTATAGATGTATTCTTATGAGTTTTAACATTCTCAATCTCTATTTTTCTAATAATCATAAATTTAGTCACTTCAATACTCTATATATTTAAATCCTCATCATCAATTATATCATCAAGCAATTTATCAAGCTCCTCCTCTTCACCGTCCATTTCAAGAATATCCTTAAGATTTTCAAACTCCTCGGAGAAGTCCTCCTCATCCCATGGCTGGTCAATAGATTCTTGTTTTTGTATGGCCTTTTTCTTTTTCTCTGCTTTCTTATCAAACTTCTTTTGATACGGTTTTTTCTGTCCTATTTTTTGGGATTCTTTTTGCTGAATAACTATTTTTTTAACCACATTTAATATATCTTGATGAAGACTAAACCAATTATCAATATTGGTTTTTATCACGCTGTAATCTGCGCTTTTCGTTAATTTTGTCTTTAATTGATTTAATACAAGATCAGAGATCTCTTTTTTATGTGATTTAAAAGGCACCTCTTGCTCGATCGTGTATAAAAGTGCCTCTTCTTCTATTTTTTCAAGGGTCCAGGTTTCCTGGGTTTCCAATTCATAATTCAGTTTTGAAAATATATTATTATAAAGTCTTAATCCTAAGAGTTCAAAAGTATTAAATATTTTTTCTTTCAGTTGCACCAAATCAACTTCCAATTCAGAATAGCCAATTCTTCCGGTAATTGACACATAAAGAATTGGTACATCCAAATTATCGAGAGAGGGGGGATATTCCCCACGTTCTGGCACCCCGAGTTTTCGAAGCTTATTAATGATAATAGTTTGTGCTTCTTCAAAAGATTTAGATTTGGAAATGTCAATTGGAGAGAATGAGAGAAATTTTCGATTAGGAATCGAAAGATCATCATTTGGTTCGGGATTTCCGTTAAAACAAAAGATGGGTTTAATCTCATAGGTATTTCCTTCCTCGGGAAATATATCTACCAAAAAAATACCATGATCGTTTGTATATTCTGTAATTTCATTCACTTCAAGGCTTCCAGGATTAAATATCCACGGATCATGCTCAGGTAATTGATATTGCTTGTGAAAATGCCCTAAAGCCAGATAATTGACTTTATTATGTAACGCCTGCAGATCTTTAGTTACTTCCAGCCCCTTTTTTCTTTTATCCTGGCCTTGAATACCAAAATGCATCATTAGGATGACAAACTCATCCGTGTTATCAATTGCATTCTGTAATAGAGGATATAAATCGGGCGTGGAACTCCCAAAATAACTTAATCCATAAATTATTATATTGTTAATTTTTATTTTCCCCCCGATATGAAATCTCTGAGAATAATCTGCAAAACGGATTTTTTTATTTTCATTATCATACTCTCCCGAAAGAAGGATTATTAGATCCAGTTCCGCTAATAATTTTAACCAAGTGTGTTCCGAAAAAAAGGGAGTTTCATGATTCCCCTCTATACATATAATTGGGATCTCTTTTTTTAATTTAGTTTTACAGAGAGTTTGGAAGTCTTGAATTTCTTTTATAATATTTCCCAGGGTTGAAGAGTCTATCTTCCTTTCGCTATCAATTAAATCCCCGCTGATCAAAATAAAATCCACTTCTTCAAACACAGCTTTTTTTAACAAATATGCAAATGCTTTAAAGAAGTCATCATAGCGCTCGGGGATGCCATAAAGCGTTTTTCCCAAATGGATATCTGCTGCGTGAATAAATCTAACCTTTCGACTCATTTTTCTCTCCTATTTTTTATATCGTAATCGAACTTCTTGAATGATGTTATTTGTATTATTTTTTATTTTTAAAGACTCTTCCGTATTACAGAATTCTTCTACAAATAAAAAGACTTTCGAGGACATTTTAAGAATCTCCCTCTCTTCGGGAATAAATTGAATAAACTTTTCACTACACACAAAGATAAATTTATTTTTTGCTCTCGAAGTTAATACGTTAAATCTATTCATATTATAGATGAATTCATCTTCCATATGAAGTTTATCTTCATCTGATAATCCAATAGAACATATTATCAAATCTCTATCAGAGCCTTGAAACTTTTCCACAGAATATACCGTCTCCTTTAGCGATTGCATTAATCTAGAAGGTTGTAATTTGGTTTTTAAACTAAACAAATTGAAAATATTTCTAATTATTGCCCGTCCTTGCGCATTATGGGGAGATACAACTCCAATCTGTTCTGACCAAAAATGTAATTCCTCCTCTGGGGTGGAGGGATTCGTCATGCTATAAAATCCCTCGACTATTTTAGCAACCATTTGTGCTTCAAAGAGACTAATACCGATCTCAAATTGTTCATCATGAATGAGCGCACCCGCTACTCTTTCCGGTTTTAGTACCTTCCTTACCCATTCCTCCGGGATATTACTCATATCTCCTTCCAAAAGGCGGGTTGCATTATGTTCATGTGCATGTAAATCTTCATAAATCCCCAGAATAGATGTAAACTCTACAATATCTTGATGAGATCGGTAATTGATTTTTAATTGTTTTCTTGAAATATTATGTCCCTCCATATAATAGCGAAATATATTGTCTAAAACCAATTCAAGATTTTTTGGAGGTTTTTTAACTCGTACCGGAGGTAATTGATTATGATCACCAACTACTATAATCTTAGTAAGCATATCCGGAGAAATGTCTGTATTGAGAAGAGTAAGCGTTTCAACTGGAGCTTTATCGCCGATTAAATGCTTTGGAATCATTTCTTCTGGTTTTTTAATCGTAATAGGAGGTCTTTTAACAAATTGTAGGCTAGACATAAAGTAATCTGCCGGTAATTGACTGGCTTCATCCACACAGATCAAATCAAAATAAAAATCTTCACTTACTCTATTAATTAAATGATATAATTGATGAGCATTGGCAAAAATGATGAAATCATCTTCTAAAGACTCCTCTAATAAGATTGTTTGAGTAACCGTTCTCGTTTTGCCATTAAGCTTCCACGTGGAACCTTCCTTTACCAAATCATCAACATCTCGACAATTCGGAATTTGAGAAATGGGTGCTTGTCTACTTGAATGAATAAAGACCATCTGTAAGTGTGATGAAGGAGTTTGAGTTCCAGAGCTATCTTTGCTCTTCCTTATTTTATCTATTACCACTCTTAGTGCTGCATAAGAAAAAGAGGTGATAAGAATTCGCGCCGATTTACCTTGATCTCTTCTTCTTATAACATACTCATCAATTAATGCCGCAATTGTTTGGGACTTACCTGTTCCTGGAGGACCCAATATTGCAGAAATATTATTACTTAAAGCATTAATGATCGCTTCTTTTTGAGATGCATCAGGAGCAGGGGTGATATTTGTGCGTAATTCCTTATCCCTTAATTCTTCTTTGAAGTGATCCAATAAGGAGGGGGCAAATAAATAAATAGATGGTATCGTAAAAGCCCAAAAACGTGGCCATTTCAACTTCGGTTTCGATCTAATGTTCCAGAGATATGCCAAGCGCGCACCTAGCCAAGATGTTCCAAATTCCTCTCTTTGAAGCAATCCATTGTTATTGGTGTTATATAATTTTTTTGACCATGCATCAGAACTTATTTTATATAGATACCATTCTTCAGTAGCGGGATTAATATTTTCTTCCTTGCAAATCTCAAAGACATTGGTTCTTGTGGGTTTTGAAGAGACCGCATTTCCTTTAATTGAAGAATCCCATTGGATTTCATCTATATAGATAACCCATCTATATACCCATTTATCAATTTTTAACCCTCTTTTCACATTAGGAATCAATAGAACTCTATCTCCCTCCCTCAATTTCATATTACTAGAAAGCCCTGTAAGTAAAAAGGTATATCTTAATGACTTTCCGGGAAGATCGATGATTTTGAGAGTAGTTACTCTCGC
The DNA here is from genome assembly GCA_008080765.1 of Promethearchaeota archaeon. GTDB lineage: Archaea > Asgardarchaeota > Lokiarchaeia > Sigyniarchaeales > SOKP01 > TEKIR-8. The sequence continues at coordinate 19,826 of SHMU01000025.1, forward strand.
AGATTCCAATTTTCCAATACTGAAATCAGGAAACATCGTTCGATAATATTCGTCATCCTGTTGCTGAATTGCACTATTTAAAAGAGAAAATAAATACCATACATGAGAAATATCATGAAATTCAGAAGGAAGGATGGCACTCTTGTAATGATGGCGGCTCACGGTACGGGCATTTTTTGAAAGCGCTTTATGCCCTTCTATTTGAAATTTACTTCGAATTCTGTCTATGATATGCAATTTTAAGATGATTTGCCCCTTGATAATAGCCATTTTTTTTTGCTTCTTGAGGGGATCTTTCTCCCGTAAATATAGCAACCAAGTAGAAAGATCCAAGAAATTAAAATGGGGAATCCAGTACATTTTCGTGTTAATATTGATCTCGTTGAATAATTTCTTCGCAATCCCATGCCAAGTATAGTTTATAATATCAGGAAACCCGATACACGATTCTGCAAAATTTTGAACATCAAAAAGCTTTTTATACTGATAGGGGTTGCTCACTTCTGTGTCTGAAGGAGTAAAATACATCAGAATAGCCTCATATGCGGCCCTTGCCTTTGCCTTACCAATTACTATGTCTAAATTTCTCTGAATCATATCTTGGAGATGATCTAACTGATTGCGAGACCAGTAAAAAATACTGGTATCTGGTCCAATATGATATTTTCCATATTGCCCAATTTCATCGACAACGATATAATCTTCTATGATATTACACATTTGTAAGATTAAATTCAATCTCATGATAGTATTAATGGTGAGATCGGCTTCGCTCTCTTTTGTAATGTCTTTATTAACTTTAGCAAATCGATACATAACTCGCGTCGATTTAGAATTATTCTCCCCCTTTAAGGTAATTTTTACATTTTTAAGTTTCTTCAGACAATTAAGAAATACATCAACATTTTCTATATTAATCTCTCTGACCAAATAATCGTTTAATTCTTGTTGAATATCTATGGTGGGTTTTTCTTCTTCGAGGGCCCGCTTCCAAATCCGCCACCAATTGTAAAAAATGCCGTGATATTTTAAACGTGAACTAATATACATTTTTAAAAGAATTCCTACAGCAAAAATCCGGTCGGTGTTTCTATCATATTCTACATCAAAATAAATAGAAAGCGGTGAATACCTGGGAATGGAATAAGAATATGTTTGCTTGTTTTTGGGATATATCAAGCGATTATTTTTTAATGCTCTTGTTTTTAGTTTTAACGTAGGCAACTCAGAATATAATGGTTTGGGGGTGCTTCCCACTTGGATTTTGTCGAAATTATTGGATAAATCTCCAATTGTTTTAAAATTAAACTCTTTTATTAATTGCTGAGCAATTGACTTGGAGGTGAAGGGGATTAATTCAATTGACCAGCTTTCGGGATTATCTTTCTCTTTCATTCCTAAAGATTCCTTGCAATCTTCTATAAACTGACAATATCCGCACCCATCATGAATATTAGTTTTAATTTGGGAAATAGGGCACGGAGCTAACTTCCATAATTGTTGTACCGCTGTAATTACCCGATTATAAATTCGGTCCGCTTCTTTCCAGCTTACTAAACTCAGAATTTCTTGGGTAAAAAGATCCTCTATGGTTTGAAGATTTAATAATAATCCTTCATCGCGAAGAGGTAATATCCCATTATAATTTGCTCTCACATAATATTTGTCATCTAATCCATAATATTTTAAATAATAGGCAATTGTTTTTAAGTAATAGAAAATCTCTAAGAAATGTTTCTTTCCTATGTTTTCTTCGTTTGTATACTTAATATCAAAGATTGAGATGGCGATGCGCTCATTTTCTTGAGCTTTTGAGAGCCTCTTAATTATTCCATCAGCCCCCAATTCATAGACCTCATCAACATACTCGTTTATCTTGTTTCCAATGAAAATTAAATCCGGTCGCTGCGAAGAATATTCTACGGGGATATCCTTAAATTGTTTTTTTGCAGGAAAAACTTGATAAAAAAATGATTTAGGGATTACAAACTCATATTCCAATAATAATATGAGCTTGCTAGCCTTATTATCCTTATGTTTTTCATTAAATTTAAGTAAATGGTCGGGGACTAAGACTGTATCCTGAACCTCACCTTCTACTTCTCGAAAATAGGTGTTCTCCAATGTTTTTAAATGAGAATAGACGATTTGTTCATACTGCTTTCCTTTCTCTTTCAAGTATTTTGTCTGAAAGATCAAGCGTTCGGGAGCAATTTCAGGAATCGGCCGAACAGGATTAAACCATAGCTGCGGCATTTCCCGACCTAATTCTAAAAATAATCTTCTCGTGCAATTCGTAAGTATGTAACTCTGGAGAAGTGTTTTACTAAATTTTGCCATAAATTAACCTATAGGTGTTATAATAATAATATAGAAAATTAGCTTTTTAAATAATGATGGAGTTTGCTAATTTATTGTTAAAGTCAAATCAGCCTTCTCAAAGAAACAATATATTAGTTCTTTAATAAAAATAATTGTTCTTCTATAAAAGATCTAATTATACACAAAAAGAAGATAAAAAAAGCTTTTAAAGGGCTTAAGAACCTTTATTTCTTAGTTTTTATTATGAAATACCATTATGTCTCTCTTTTAATTCATTTTATCCCTTTTGTAGATTAATTGCTATATCCTGCAGGGTTTTTGAAGAATATTGGCCTACTTTCTTGCAGTGCTTCTTCTGGATCGTCTATTTTCTTTCTATTGATGTAATAGTCCGTAGCTGCATTCAGTACTAGAGTTTTAAAATATTTGGCACTTGCTTTATTTCTCGAGCAAAATGGGCATAATCCACTCTTTATACCATCTTCAATATTATTTTTAGAGCAATTCCATACGACTCACATGATCTTCTAAGATTTTGATGTTAATGTTAATTTTGATGTTGATTTTCACTTATTTCAATTACTTCTCCATTTAACTTTCATTATAAATTTAATGGGAATTGATGAATTATAATAAAACTGAAAACCTAATTTAATCTTTTTTTTTGCTCCTGATTTTAAATTACTCATTAGCTATATATCAAACTCATAGGTATGTAGCATGAAGTTAGAGATTCTAGATTGTTTTTAGATTTTTATTACTATAGAGGCGTTCCGCTCTTTTTAGGAATAAATAATTAACACTTGGTCGCGCAAAGTGCTTCGTAACATTTAAATACTTTGGGTGACTTTATTATCTTGGTAAAGTACTTTGCTCGGCAAAGTATTAGATATAGGTTTATATGTTGAAGTCATAGAGATCAAGCACTAACCTATCAAACCTATAACCCATTAAAAAAAACAAAATAAGAAAAGTTTAAATTTAGAGGTAATAAAGTAGAATGAAAGAAATACAAAAACGATTATCGGTGGCATTGGAAGTGATTTCGCTATTATAATCATCCTTTCAATTATATCAATTCTCATTAACGGAGAGCCCATCCCATTTAAGGATTTGATTTTTGGAATTAACGTTCCTTTCCTTATCTTAATATTAATTTTAACTAGAAAGGTCATTAGAAACCATTCAAATGTTCAGAATCAAAAAGAAACTCAAGATGTACCCTAAATTTAACTTACAATAAGGTGAATGAAAAAGATGAAGAATAATATTAAAAAAGAAGTGTTGTTATCAATTGGGATGTTTTCGCTCATCGCTGCGATATTTCTAGATCGATTTACACCAGATATAGCAATAATTGATTTTTTTGTAGGGCTATTTACCGGATTATCGGCAGCTACAAACCTGGGCTACCTTATTCGGTTGAGACAAGAAAGGAAAATTGAAGAAAATCCCCAATCAGATACCAATAATTAAATGGAAATTGAAAAATAAAAAAATAAAAAATAGCACAGGTGAAAAAGGAAATGAATGAAAAAAATGCGATATTGACCCAAGATCTTACAAAAAGGTTTGGAGAAATACTTGCAGTTGATAAAATGAATTTAGAGATTCCGTTTGGTACTATATATGGATTATTAGGACCAAATGGAGCGGGAAAAACAACATCAGTTCGAATTTTGAATGGAATTATTAAATCAACTTCTGGCAAGGCAATTGTGGGGGGATATGATTTAGAAACTCACGCCAAACAAGTGAAAATGATGTGTGGCTTTTTACCTGAAACTCCAGGGTTATATCAAAAGCTTACACCTAGAGAATATTTACAATTCATAGGAGAATTATATTATATACCTAGAGAGATCATAGAGAGCCGTATAAGAGAATTATTAGAAATGTTCGATTTAAAAGAGAGAAAAGATGATCTTTTAGAAAACTTATCCCAAGGGATGAAACAAAAAGTATGTATCTGTGCAGCATTAATTCAAGACCCAGAAATCATTTTTTTAGATGAACCAACCTCAAATTTAGATCCTGGAGCAACACGTATGGTAAAGGATCTGCTTTCTGATCTTACGAAGAGAGCCGAAAAAACGATTTTTATTTGTACTCATCTTCTTGATACAGCAAAAGAATTGTGTGATATAATTGGAATTATTGATAAAGGAAAGTTGAAAGTTGAGGGTAGTCCCCAAAAAATCATGAATTCAGTAGGAGCACACAATCTAGAAGAAGCATACTTAAAAATAGTTGGACCCACCCATACTAATGATTTATTAGCGTGGCGACAGGAACAAACTCATCATAAGAAAATTGAAAAAGAACCATTATCAGAGGAGATATAGAAAATGATTAATGAAGAAAAAAGAAAGAGAATTCTCATTGCGTTATTTTCTATAATAGTGACTTATATAGGAATAATGTTCTTGATTTTCATATTAGACATACTAAGAGTTATTACTTTTGATATTGATTCAAGCTTTGTTGTATTTATTGCTATATTCCCAAGTTCTCTGGGGAGTATTGCTGCTGCATTATTAGCAACTAATGAAAAAAACAATAAACTCAGCACTCAAAGAGAGGAGGTTTAGAGTATTAAATAATTCTTAAATACAGAAAATGTGGTTAAAAAAGGTGAAAACAGAAATGAGTGAAGAATATTTGATAGATATTGATGAAAAGGATACAAAAGCGATTTGGAAATCGTTTGCCATTATGGAGATCAAATTAAGCACTCACTTTGTTCGAAGGCATCGAAGGTCTTTTTTTGGGATTATTTATGTGATGCTCATTTTCTGGGCAATTATTGGAGCTCCAAGCTTGTTTCATTGGATTTTCCAATCTTTTCCCATAGAAGATGTAGAACTTTTTAAAGTGATTATAGGGATAATTATTGAGACGATATTAATGACATTATTCATTATATTGTTGATGTTTCCGCTCAATACGGTCTATAGAAAAGTAGATAATGGTTTTCAGGAACTAATATTAGCAACTCCTATTTCCGCCGAGGATATTTTTATTGGGCGCTTTTTAGGGAAGTGGTCGTTTTATGGTATTGCATTCTTTATTATTTCACCGATTATCGTAGGATTACTCGGATCAATAGTTAATTTGACAATTTTTCAATATATTGTAATTTATGCCAGTATATTTGGAATGATATTCCTTGCGAATTTAATAGGGACTATTATGGCAACATGGATTGAACACAGGATACTCAAGAATGAGAAGGCAAGAGATTGGGGTAAAGCATTAATCATGGTGCTATCCATCTTGATGGTTTTTGTGATGTATTCAGTGATGTTCTTCTTGAGAGAAATAGTGGAAAACAAGGAATTACGTAATTGGTTGATGTTTTATCCTGCATTATGGTATTCTAATATAATCCAATATATAATTGATCCGGTGTTGATTGAAAGTTATATACTTAATATATGGATGAACATTCTTTTAGCAACAGGGATACCGCTCTTAACATTATACCTGGCATATAGGGGGGCATCAGAATTCTATTCATTAGAAGAAAGCATTGAAAAAACATCGGTTTCTATTCATAAAGATAATGTAGTATATAAAGGAATACAGAGAGTAGCGGGTCATAAATGGGGTGGATTAATCGTGGTTCAACTCAAATTATTTATGAGAAAAAAGGAAAATTTTGCTCGCTTAGGGTTTGTGGTCGGTTTTTTGGCATTCTTTGGATGGTTTTATGCAAGACAAATGAGTTATATGGATGCAGAAGGTATTATTGTCATGACAATGCTATTAGTCATTATGGGATCTATGTTTTATAGTCTCATGATTGGATCATTAATATTTGTAGATTCAAAAGAATTAATAGGGGTGTATAAGAAATCCCCGAGAGGCGTAGAGGGATTAATAAGTTCATATTTATTAGCAATGCTTATCTTAGACTTACTGGTGGGAATCCTCAATTCGATCTTTATCTCGATATTTTGTGCTTTTAGATTGTGGCAAGCAGTAATCTTTTTCCTTACGTATATCAGCTATAGCATGATTGCAATGATAGAGATTATTGGGGTAAATTGTTTTTCTCCAGCATATGAGTTAAGAGGAGGGAGGATTTTTGTCAATTCACAAATAGCAATGGTCGTGCAAATGGGATGTTTATACTTCATGATGTTTTTTATGTTTAGATACATTCCCAATGGAGCATCTCCCTTATTGATCTATAGTATAGTCTTTATGCCGCTCTTTGCGATAAATATTACCGTTGCACTTGTTATTTTACGTTTTGGACTTAAAAAACTCAATAGGATGGAATAAGGTGAGAATAATCAACTTCTTTATTTTTTTTAATATAAAAGTAAAAGAGCTCTCTATAGAAATTGATGAAAGTTGAAAAAAAATTAAAAGAAAATGTATTATCGTTTAATAGTTAATAACACAATTTTATGTTGAATAAAATTACTACAAAAAAAGCTAAAATGAAAAAATTGATGAACGAAAAAAGTAGAGATCCTTTAGATTTAAATTCATTAGAAAGAAAAGCTTTTAGAGCACAATTTGAGGATGGATTGATGGATATGTTACTCGCATTTCTTTTTATTAGTCTTGCGATAGGACAATTAGCAACTCTGATGAGTGAATATGAAACATTAACTTTTTTGATTGTTTATTTTATTAGTTATTGTATTGGTTTTAGTTTTATATATTTTCTTAAAAAGAAATATATCATTCCACTTGCGGGTAAGGCAAAATATGGTAAAAAACGTAGAAAAAGAAAAAAATGGTTAATAATTCTTACTCTTTTTTTTGTCATCATTACTTTCTTAGTTTTTCTCTTAGATCTATCTGAAAATGTATATCTAAAAAATATATCAGATTTTGTTGTGTTATTATTCATAGGTACATTTTTTATTCTTATCCCAATGGTAATAATTGCATATTTCAGTGATTTTCCCAGAATGTACATAATTGCTGTGATGTGTTTTTTCGGAATTATCTTATTTGAAGGATTTCATTTTTTTAATATTAATAGTCCCTATCAATTTGTAATTATTTTTGGTTCGATCGGATTGATTATATTGATATGGAGCCTTATTATCTTCCATCGTTTTCTTCAGAAATACCCAAATCATAGTAAAAATACAAAGGAAAACAGAAATAAAAATAAAAATAAAAATAAAAATAAAAATAAAAATAAAAATAAAAATAAAAGGGTGAATTAAGATGAATGAGAAGAATATAGAACCTTTAGATTTGAGATTGCTGGAAAAGCGAGCATTCAGATCGGCTTTTGAGGATGGTTTATGGGATATATTTTTTGGGATGATTTTTTTGGGATTAGGAATGATATGGACATTTTCCTTCTCTAATTTAATAATTGCATTTATTATTCAGATAAGTATTAATATTGCTGCTGTGTTAATACTAAAACTTTTAAAAAAATTCATCACAACCCCACGATTAGGGAATGTGAAATTTGGAAAAAAACGAAAAAAAAAGAAAATACGCTTAAAGTTAATTTTAAGCTCTTTTGTAGTGCTGAATATTATTATACTTTTCTTCACCTTAAATAATCTATTTAAAGCAATAAATATCGAGGGATTATTACTTCTAATGATAATTGGGTTTGGATTTATCTCAATTCCATTTATTGTAGTTGCATATTTCATGGATTTTAAGCGTTTATATTTTATTGCAATTATAGGTGGATTTAGCTTTTTTCTATTTGGCATCTTAGACGAAATTATTGAAAATCCGTGGAGTAGTATCTTTTCTTTCGTTTTAATCGGAAGTAGTATAATTATTTGGGGTCTTATATTGTTTTATAAATTTTTAAAGAGATATCCTCATCCCGACAATGTTGAAATCAACAAAAGGGAAAAAGATAATGATATACACAATCAAACCAGTTAAATTGAAGGAGAGAACAAACGTGAATAAGGATGAATTAGATTTAAAAGCAATTGAAAAGAAAGCATACCGTTCTACTTTCCAAGATGGTATTTGGGACATTTATATTGGTGTTTTATTATTAGGATTTCCTCTTTCAACTATTGGAACACTATTCGGGTTAGGGTCATTAATTTCTATGATTTTTATCATACCCCTCTTCTATGCTATTGCCATTGTGTTTTTAATACTAGGAAAAAAGAAGATAACCGTTCCAAGAATAGGACATGTGAAATTTGGACCTAAACGGCAGAAAAGAAAAAAAGAGTTGGTGGTATTTTTATCACTTCTTTTTATTCTTAATATAGTCATTTTCGTCCTCACTAATTTGAGAGTAGTAGAAATTGGTGGATTATTAATTATAAATATCATAATAATAGTAGTACCTTTAGGTATTGTCGCTTATTTATTAGACTTTAGAAGGTTATATCTCATTGATTTTTTACTTGGGATTGGGATTTATCTTACTATTGAGTTAGAAGATTTTCTTGGTTTTCCTTTAAGCCCCATCTTAATTTTTGGAAGTATTGGTATTTCTATAATCTCTTGGGGGGTTTATTTTCTTACACGATTTTTTAAGCAGTATCCTAAAATAGAAAAAGAAGCATAAAAAAGCAGAGGGATGTGTGAAAATGGCTGATAAAAAAGAAAAAAAGAAACTTTTCTTACCAAAATTTAGTAAAGATGATAAATTCATCCATCAATCAGCCCGATTAAGGCTCATCTCTCTTTTATATGTAATCGAAGAAGCGGATTATGTGTTTCTTAAAAATCAGACAGGGCTTACTTGGGGTAATCTTTCATCACATATGGAAAAATTAGAAGAGAAAGGATATGTAGATGTTAAAAAAGAGTTTAAGGGAAAAAAACCCCAAACTACCGCGAAATTGAATGATGTAGGGAGAAAAGCATTTGAAGAATATCGCCAAAAAATTAAAATGATGGATAAAATGGTGAAAGAAGCAGGATCTACTTCATAAATGAAGCCAATGAATAATCTCTAAGGGGGAGTAAAATTCTACTATAAGAATGAGTTAAGTTTTCTATTTAAAAGAAATGCACTACATATATTTTTATAATGATGAAGAAAGGAGATTGCATTGAAATTAACATCAGCTTTCGAGGTGGTCTCGCGAGACATTGAAAAACATATGGCGCTGTGATTGGAGCCTTAATGGTTATTGGTTTGAAATACGGTCGAGTAATACCTAATGATATTGAGGTAAGAGAAAAAAGCTATGATGTAACGAAGGAATTTATAAATAAATTTAAGAAAAAAAATAATTCAATTGAATGTAAAGATCTTTTACAATGTGATTCAAGTACAAATAAAGGAAGGTTTGAAGCTAAAAATCGAAATTCATTTAAATGTTTGTCCAAATCTTGTACAAGATGCACTACTTATTCTAAAAGAAATTCTATAAAAAAAGTTTAAGAATTGTGTACTTCAACAAATCCTAACTCACATGTATTAAAGCTTATAAGTTTATTTAATAAAAATTAGAAGAAAATATCGGATTTAAGAGCTTTCTTCTTCCACTGCATCCTTTCTGGCTTCTTGAGTTTTTTTCTCCTCAAAATAGTCTTCTACATCTTCCTCAATCCATTCTTGCTTCCCTAAGAAGGGACTTCTCATCGATAGTCCCAGTTTTCCGCTTCGGCCGCCTCCTAAGGAGACAGCAATCACCTTCGCTCGGATTGTATCGTGGACGTCTAATATCTTCCCGGTCTCTTTTCCAATAAACCGATTTCCAACTTGTTCATAGGAAATATAATCATTAGTAATTTGACTTACATGGACAAGTCCATCTAAAGGTCCTAAGCGTATAAAGGCACCAAAGTCGACGATTTCCACGACGCTTCCTTCCACGATTTCGGATACTGTGGGTTTAAAACTTAAAATGGTAAATTCAACTTCATGAAAGGTATTGGCATTACCGGGGATGATTTGCCCTTTAGATACGGATAATACATCAACTACCGCAATAATAAAACCATATTCGCGGGTAATTACACCTTCATAGTCTTCGCTTAAAATTATTCTGGCAGAAGTTATTTTATCTTGATGAAATAGGAAGGGAGGGATTTCTATTTTAGCTGTTAAATTGATTAGCTTGAACATAGGCTTAAAAAAATCATTATGATAAATTATTTGTATATATACAATAAAAGTTAGATAAATTAATCTATGAACCTAAAATTAAAAATTTTTTCATTTTGATTTAAAAAAGAGAACAAAGTGCCATAAATTAGGAGAAGCTTAAAGCGCTCCTTACTCTTTTAAGGATTTGATCAAAAATAACTTCCTTAGTTTAAATACGATTTTTTTTAACTTATTATTTATCGTGGTCTAAAG
>SHMU01000026.1 GCA_008080765.1 Promethearchaeota archaeon
TTTTTTAATTTTTTTATTATACGAAATCGCATTAAATTAAACAATTGAATTATCGCAATATGGAGATCCTTAATATCACCATTACAGCTTACCTATATTATGGTAAATTATGCGAAGCTGAGGAATTAAAAAACTTATTTGCGGGTGGTCAATATCGTTGATTAGGATTTTTTTTATTTTTTCCAATAAATAGCACCTTTCCAAATTGACGATAGAAATAAATTACTATTTATCGATTTTTGCAAAATAATATAATAATTATTAAACAAAACTGAGAAAGCAATTATAAACCAATTCTATATGACAATAAGTCTAGAAAAAGCAATCCTTAAAGCAAAAGATTTTAATTCTGAGATGAAGTGATTTGAAAGCGACTTAGGAGTTTTAAGATCCTTTAAATTCTGGCAAGTCTTCGGGTGGCCATCCAGATATGGGTGACTGATTTTTTATAAAACGAAAATCACACATCGGATCACCGTTTCCAATCGTCTGAGTTCTTTTTAACCCAATTCCTAACGATTGAGCATTGGGATAATCCATCAAACATAAATAAGGAAGATATTGCTCGGCATTCATTTGTTTATAGAATTTACAAATTCCGCATTCGGTATAATTGAAACCTATATCAAAGTTTTGACCTTCAGAATCCACAAATTCCATTACCCAATCATCCGGATATCTCTTTAATTGCGATTTCTCAGCACGCCTTTTCAGCAAGCGACCAATTAATTTTGTCCCTAATAATTTTGTGAGTACCCATTTTGTCAGGTTTGATTTTGAGTTAGCATACTCATCGTTAATTTCATAAAGATATTTGCCCATCTCTCGCGTTGAAAGTTCTTTCTTTTCTAATGTACGGAAAAAAGCTAATGCCCAAGCACTTGCAAGGAGATTAAAGGTCAGTCCATTTTTTTTGCCCCCAATATATGGTATGTGGGGCAATAATTGCTCAAACATAATGGTTATATCGTTTAACATGGTTTTCACCTCACTTTTGCTGAAATAATCCAATAGAACTTTTTCTGCGTATTTCTTAGTTATACTGAATTTCTTAATGATTTTCGCCTTATGGTCAATATAATATTTGTTTTGATTTTCTTGATTCATTCAATTCCTTTCTCTTTTTTATAATTCCTTAAAATGATAGTTATTAATTATATATTTAGTTATACCTAAATAAAAACTTTTTTATCAATAGTAAATTGATAAGATAATAATGAATTCAATTACTATTGACTGATTACAATTAAATTTTTTCATGAAAGCCAAAATCTATATAGGTAATTATAATGGTTAAAATAGGGATATTCAAATATCTTAAACTGAAAGTAATTTGAGAAAAATGAGAGGTTTTTTAGGTCAAATAACAAAAATAATAAAAGCAAGATACCCAATTCCAAGTACAATATGAAGAGCTGCAAATAAGCCTCCTACTTTAAAGAGCCTTCTATAGGAGAGGTCTTTTACCTTATTGTCTCGAGAAACTTCTAATGTCATCATATCAGCTGCACTGCCCTGAGGAAGGAAATTCCCCCCCAGATTTATCCCCAAAATGAACGCAATTACTAAAGGACCGCGATAGAACTCCGGTAAATCAATTAAAATTTGTATAATAGGAATAAATATTATTGTCACGGGAGTATTGTCTAAAAAACCGCTTAGCAGAGAGGTTATCACCAGAATCACTAAAGCTAATATGAATTCATCCTCAGAAGAGACGCCTTCAATTAAGTCCTCTAAGGCACCTATTGTTCCATTTAGTTCCATCAACCCCACAAAAATAAATAAACAGATAAAGAAATAAATTAATTTATAATCCACCTGTTTAAGATAATAAGAGAGGGAAATATGCTTTTTATCTTTATTCTCCTGTTTTAGGGGGTTAATGAGTACAAATAATAATAAGGCAATTAACCCCGCTAAATAGAGTTCAGGAATAACTACCAATAAGACAATAAAAATTCCTAAGGCAATTAAATTCTTTACAAATTGATTTCGCTCAACTTTCCGATCTTTTAAGACTTCTCCAAGCTCTTCCTCTTCAGCACAGATATTTTGTTTACAAAAATCAATATCTTTCGATAAGGATAATTTATCTAATAATACCAATGTGACTAAAAAACAAAGTACAAAATAAGGTCCAAGATTCATAATAAACCATAGAATATCTAAATTAAAGGCGTCCGTGATTATTATGTTTTGCGCGGAGCCAAATGGAGTCAGTGTCGCTGCGATATTGATGCAAATAGTCATTCCCAGCAAATAAGCAGCGGGTCTCATATTCAGTTTGCGCGTAGCTACAATAATAATAGGCGCAAATATCATCGCAACAGATAAATCCTCTACAATTGTAGCGAGCAGCGTTGAGACCGTGCAAATAACATAAAACAATTTTCGGGGGCTATTTCCGTATTTAACCACAATAAGGCGCGCTAATTCATCAAAAATAAGATTTTCTTTAAGTACTTCTACAATGGCAAACATAGTGATGAGAAAAAAGACGACATCCCATTCAATTTGAGAAATATAAAAATCTAACGAGCGCGCTTCTGGGATAAAATATGCCGTCGCAATCCCCGCAATAATAATAAACGCAAATGTATAATAGATATAATCCTTGTCCTCAAAAAATAATACAATAACTACTCCAAGAAAACACGCAGTTACGAGAATTTGTAATAAAAGGTTTGCCATTTTACTTTATCACTATTGCTTTCTTAATTTTGATGATTGATTGTTGAATAAAATTGTCAATTAGTCTAAATAAGAGCTTAATATTAGAAATGTACCAAATATGTGGATATTTCTCACATATAACTTAAATAATCACGCAAAGATGCGTTTTATTAAAAGATTAAAAAATTAAAAAAGATTGTGGTAATAAAATACCAAATAAAAAAATAATAAAAAAAAGGAGTAATATAATAGTAATGGAATTATAATTTTAATTCTCTCACTCTAGCTTCGTGTTCTTGAACTTTATCAGGAGTTAACTTGTAGAATTTCCAAAAGACTAATGTGCCGATAAGCATTACTATAGCGGGAATGAGTGCAAAATGCATTTGTATACCGAAGATAGCTAATGGTGTTTGAGCACCTGTGAGAAATGTTAAATCGAATTCCATTCCAAACAGTTCATATATTGCCACGCCCCCCACTCCTTCTTGAAAGCCCGTAAATATGTGTACTAAAGTGAAACTGAGGGCTTGAAATATGATTCCAAGCCTGCCAAAGAATTGCAAAAAGCCATTATAAACACCTTCTTCGCGACGCTCCGTTTTAACGACCGACTCATCGATAATGTCTGCTAATACGGGACTAATTAGAGTCCAATAGCCTCCCAGTCCAATTCCCCATAAAAATGTCACTATAAACATAATTATCCAATTTGTGATAAATGTTAAGGGAATAGTGAAAACAACCATCAAACCGCTACTGATAAGCATCACCCTTTTATTATTATTGATCTTCTGGGCGAAGTATGCCCATAATGGAGAGGAAACTAACGCTCCGACAAGAAAGCCTGCTGAAAGAAGAGTGACGAAGTCTTCTGGTCTCATTAGCACGAAGTCAACAACGTAAGGAATGGAAGCTTGCATTGAAATGACAAGACACCGATATAGTGCATAGCCTATGACAAATACAATAAAACTCGTTTGTTTTAAAGCTCTTATCATTAATTTAAAAAAAGAGTCTCTCTTTTTTGTATCTTCACTTTTTTGGCGTTCCTCATATTTTTCTAAATAGCGTTCAACTGTTATTTGGTCTTCTCGACACCCAGGGATTGCTATTACAAGAGCAATTAGCCCTATTACGGCCATGATAATTGCTTGAAAAATGTAAGAGAATTGGGACGTCTTATCAATCAATAATGGAGGCACCAGGGCGCCTACAGCAACCCCTAAAATGCCGATGGGAGTCCCTATAGCAGTTGCAGTTCGTCTTTCCTTTCCCGATCTAAATTTATCAGGGAATAAACTTGCATAATTAATAAAGAAGATGCTGTTGAAGGTGTCAAACACACAAGTTGATACCACCAAATATATAAAAAGCACCAATGCCTGTGAGTTGGGATCTACAGCTGGCGGACTAAATATCAGAATATAGCTCAAAACGTAGGGTACACCCCCAATCATTATCCAGGGGAATCTCCTTCCCAGTTTTTTTGTAAATTTAAAGGGACGATTGGTAACAATCCCCATTACAGGATCATTGACGGCGTTGTATAGGCCGAAAATTAAATAGCCAATACCAACCCATATTGAGGCGAGCCCGATAGTTCGCTCGTAAAAATAAAAGGCCCAACTGGTGAAAGCCATTTCGATGAATTCAGAGAGAAATTTGGCAAAACCGTAGCTTGCCATATTTGCTTTGCTGTGTTCTAGTTCTTCCATTGTAGTTATACTTTTTGTTATAATTTTTGTTATAAAGATATATTATTTTTTGAATTATAAAAAGATTAATTGATCTTTCTTGGAATGGTCATTATATAATTTTTTGGGGAATTTGAGTTTTTTTAAAGTGAGGAGAGTGGATTAGGTTATCAATAATATTAAAAATGTTAAGAAATGGTAACAGTTTTTACTATAAATTGTTCATGTGAAGGTTGGAACATGCCCCTTATTCGAACAGGCTAAACCCGGTAGCCTCTATCGGATAGAGTGTGTATAAAATCATCTCCGACTACTTTTACTCCTTTTCATGAGAGTTGACCATCCTTCAGAAAGGTGGGGTCTCATGTGTATCTCTCGAAATGAGAGTTGTGTGCCAAAAATGAGGGAGGTCCTCACGTACTCGAGATATAACGAATTATTCCAATGCACTTACAGTTTGGGTTTTCTTTTTTTCTCCTTTTTAAGGTAGTTTTAATTACGTTTCTTAGGTTTTTTAGTCTTTTAAAAGGGGAGGGCTCTCATCGATTTAGTAATTTCGATTTCACAGAGTTAAGACTTCACATGCGTTCATTGTATAATTTAACCAGTTTTTAATAAAAGAATTATATGAGTCGTATGAGGTTTAATAAAAATGATGATTATATCAAATGTATCCTAAGCAGAGGTATAACAACTTTTTCATTATTCAGAAAAGCTTTCCATCAGAACGCCCTTCTAAAGGTTCAGCATGAATTATAACTTGTTTTAGATTGTCTATTTCCATTGAGTCTTTGATTAAGTTTTCTAATTCGGATGTATATCTATGAATCGTGGATATTTTATGCGAGCCCTCGAAAAAAAGATGCACTTCTATTATACAAAAGTTTAAAATATCCCAATATTCGAATCCATGATATCCTTTAACCGAAGGTTGTGATTTCAGTATTTGTTCAATTTTCATTTGAGTTTCTTCTAATTGTTGTGAATTTAATCTTTTACATATCATCTCTTCGGTTTTATCAGTCAATTCAAGGTCTTTTGATTCAATGTGAGAGATAATTCGAGAAATTAGAGGTTTTTTTGTTTTTAATTGTGTTTCAAATTCCGTTACAATTTGATGTGCTGAATTGAGAGTGAGAGTATCATTTACCAAAATTACTAAAGAAAGCAGATATTTCTTTTCTATTTGAAAAATATTAAGGTCTTGAATACTTAAGATATCTGGATACTCTTCCTTTAAAGAATGGATAAGATTAACGATTTTTCTACTCAAAGATGTTTCGGCAGTCATTGGATTCATTTCAATAATTGTTTCTACATCATAAGTGGGAAAAAATCGTTTAATCATAGGTCTTATAACCTTAGAAATGTCTTCTGCTTGGGCAATAGAAATGAAATCCTCTACAGCAAGATGAACTTCTACAAATAATGTATTTCCAGCGCTTCGAACCTTCACATCATAGACCGCATTTACATGGGGAAGAGATAAAATGCGCTCTTTTAACTCCAAGATGAGTTTAGCGCTTAAGGGATTTACATCTATTAATCCATCTATCCCTTGCTTGAGTATGTTCAATGCGGTAATTATGATAATAATCGAAAGAGTAATACTGAAATAAGGATCTAAAGACTCTATATCAAAAAAAAGGATTAATATGAAATTAAAAAGGATAAGAATGGCCCTCAGAGAATCTTGAAATAAATTTAGTCCTTGCATTCTAAGAGAAAGACTTCCTTTTTTCTTACCTTGCCAGATAAGGACTTGGGAAGTGGTAAAATTGACGATGATGGAAACAAGAAGGAGTTGAAAGCCCATCGCGGGATTTTCTACATCCCCAGATTGAGAAACAATTGCTTGAATGGCATTAAAAATGAGAATTCCATAAATCATGGTTAAAATAAGACCTTGAAGAATCGCTCCCAACGAATCTATTTTCTCATGTCCATACATGTGTTCAAAATCTGCTGGTCTCTGGGATAAATGAATAGAATATAAGGTTAGAGATACAAAAAAGATATCTACTAAGGTATCAACTGTTTCTGAGAGAAAGCCAAGACTTTGAGTATATATAACTCCAATTATTTTAATTGTAGATTGAAACAAGACAACTAATAGAGAGAGAAATACAAATCGTAATTTTTCATTCATATAAAATAACCACTGATGTCTTATTTTAATAAATCAGTATAAGAAAAAAAGATTATAGTTTGAAAGTATTAACTTTTGTATGAGTTCAGAGTGCTCATTATTCTTAAATGGTTCTAGGAATTATCAATTCAAGATCCGTTATTGGATAGGAGCTACATGCGTGAATGTAATTGAATTTTTTATCTGCTTCTCTTCTCCAATCTGATATGGGAGAGACATATACATTTCCATCAATCAGTAAGGTTCTACAGAAACCACATTCCCCTGAGCGGCATTTAGAAGGTGGTGCTAATCTTGCTCTCTCTAGTGCCACTAGAACAGATTGAGTAGACTTTGCAGGTATTTCTTTCACCATTCCACCAATATGTGCTTTAATTGTAAATGTTTTATCTACTGCATCGTTTGGAAATCCGCTAAATTCAGAGATATTTTTAATTTCGCCAAATGCTTCTCTTCGTATTTGCTTGGGAGGTAAATTAAATCGTTTTAATTGCTTCTTTATAAAGTCATACATGATCTGGGGTCCACAGATAAACACAGAATTATTAGCAACATCAGCATATTTCTCTATTAATTCTTTCGTAATAAACCCTGCTTCACACCCCTTAAGCGTTATTTCTTCACAACTGAGTACTATTACCACTTTTAATTTTTCGGGATGTGCTTTTTCTAATGCTTTCAACTCTTCATAGAAAATAATATCATCTTCATCGCTACAACCATATAAAAGAGTAAGCTTTGCGTCAATATCACCAGCAGCAATAGATTTTGCGAGGGATCTAAATGGTGTAATCCCAGAACCCCCGGCTAATCCGAGGATTTGTTTTTTATCTCGTAATGGTTCATAATAAAGAAACCCTTCGGGACCAGAGCTTATTATTTTTGTTCCAACCTTCCAAGATTTCCATATAAATGGAGTGAGAAACCCCTCATCTTCTTCCTTCTTTATAGTGATCTCATAGTATCCTTCCAACGATTCTCTTGGACTTGAGGAAATCGAATAAGGTCTGGTAATCCACTCCTCATTGATTTCCACCTTTAGGCTTAAATATTGTCCGGCACGAAAATAGGCCAATTGTTCCGTACCTCTTTTTGCATCAGGAACTAATCGATATGTCCTTGTAGATTTGGTCTCTTCGATGATTTGATCGATTTGTAAGTATTGTAGTTTTGGATGCAGTTTCTTGGCAAGATCATTAATCGGATCGTCTGTAATTGATTCATTGGAAGCCTTTTTAATCCGTTTTATTCTATTTGGAACTAATTTGGTAAATGCAAAAATATCTTTTGTATTACTTCTAATGGTTATATCTACTTTCTCAAAATCTTTATCACTCATAAATCTGGTTGACCTCCTTTTTAATATCTTGCAAAGTCAATAAAGCTACTGTATAGCCATCACTCATACTGCTAGAATAGCCATGAGCTCTTCTTCCAAACCCTCCCGCAAATCGTAATCCAATAATATATTGATCTTTTCCCATACTCATTAATCGGGGTACTAAGGAATCCCATGATTCAGGTTCATAGCCATAAATAATTCCCTTATAGGTTCCCGTATATCTGGCATAGGTTTCGGGAGTTGCAATCTCAATCTCTTCGATGTGATCCTTGACTGGTGCTCCAGTGGCTTCTTCAAAATGATCAATTAATTTTTCGGCTATCTTGTTTTTGACTTCCACATAGTCCTGAGGTTTCACCTCCTTCCAGGCGTCGGGATGAAACAAGGTGGTTATATACATCATTGTCGTTCCTGGTGGAGAACAATCGGGAATTGCGTTATTTATTACAACGGTTGCTTGACCCCGTGGAGCTTCCAATTTCTTCCATGACTCATATACCGCTTCCGTATCCATATCATCCATAATGAAATAACTATACTCTCTTAATCCTAATTCTTCAACAGTTGCATCTAATCCTAAAAATACGCAAAATCCGGTTAATCCTTGGATTCTAGCATTTACTTCCTTATAGGCAAACTCGGGAACCTCAGATTTTGGAAAAATTAATTGATTATAAGCCAATGTGGGAGAGGCATTACAAATTATATGAGACGTGGTTATTTTATCTCCTTTTGATGTTTCAATTCCTACTACTTGTCGGTTTTTTACAAGAATTTTTTCTGTTTTCGTATTATAAAAAATATCCCCTCCATATTCTCTTATCTTAGTATCAAATGCTGCAGTATATCCATGAGAGCGGTACCGAGGAATATATGCACCTTTAGTAATATAGACCAATACCATAGAAGCAAATAAAGTGAAATTGATGCGACTCATAGGTAAACCCAAATAACACCAGTAAGCATTCAAGATCTTTCTTGCATCTTCAGGGATGCCCAATGCATCTTCCACCTCTTTTGCCGAATATGCCGCAGTTTTGAGAAAATTGGTATATTCTTTCATTAAAACTCCTTGATCGGGTTTACCGTGCGTAGAGGCAATATATCTAAAGGCAGCACGGATTTCTTTTGCTAATTCAAAAAATTTTGTAATAGATTCTCTACTTCCGGGTACCTCTTTTTCAATGGCATCAATATATTTCTCTAGTCCAAAGGGAAGGGTGATATTCATCTTATACTTGGGATCCGTTAAGATTAATTTATATGCTTCTGGGATACGAATAAATTCGGCATCCAAGTGAAATTGATCTTCAAATAATTTACGTATCCCTCCTTTATCCGATTTTGGTCCATAATCCGCAA
This sequence comes from Promethearchaeota archaeon, assembly GCA_008080765.1. Taxonomy (GTDB): domain Archaea; phylum Asgardarchaeota; class Lokiarchaeia; order Sigyniarchaeales; family SOKP01; genus TEKIR-8. Next base: position 9,227 of record SHMU01000026.1, read on the forward strand.
GTTCATGGAGTGATGCCTCAAACTCGAATCTTCCCCTTACAAAACTTGTCGCAAAGCCCCCCGGTAAGTTATGTTGTTCTAATAATAAGACCTTTGCGCCTTCTTTCGCTAGCTTAGCAGCAGCGGTAAGTCCTCCATTTCCAGCACCTATTACCACTACATCATATTGATTATCAATTTTTTGTTCTTCTAATATTTGTTTTTCCATCACTTTCAAAATCTCTATTCTAAGTTTAAATGAATATGATATAATATATCGATTTGAATCCTAAAATAATTTACTTTTTAGTTCTCCTTTTGTTAATGATTTACAGAGATGAGGGAAGCTAAGGATTTTTTACAAAATTGAAAAAGGAAACCTTCAAATTGGCAAAGCTCGAATCATATTCGGTTTATTTAGGAAGATATTTATGTCTATACACAATAGCGAGAATAAACACACGATTTTTACACTTATGATAAGTATCATTTATATTAAATAGGTACTAAAATTATGAAGATGACATAGGTGGCGAAATAAAATAACGAGAGATTCATATGCAAATAATAGAAAACAAAACTGATTATGTTTATATAGCGGAAGAAACATTAAGAGAGTTCTTAGAGGCAGTATTCATTAAGCTACAGGTTCCACAGCAAGATGCAAGAATTATCACTGATGTACTTATTACCGCAGATTTAAAAGGTATTGATACTCACGGCATTCAGAGGTTACTAATTTATTATGACCGAATTAAGAAGGGAATATATAATCCAATTACTAAAATTGATGAGATAAAAAATACGCCCACTACTGCAGTGCTCGATGGTAATTATGGGATGGGACATGTGATTGCCTATAAGGCAATGAATTTAGCAATTCAAAAAGCAAAAAAATATGGATTAGGAGCGGTTGCAGTAAGAAATTCTACTCATTTTGGCATTGCAGGATATTATTCGCAAATGGCAATCAAGGAAGGATGTATTGGAATTACCACAACTAATGCCACACCTGCAGTACCTCCCACCAACGGCATAGAACCGATGCTGGGAACAAACCCATTAACAGCGGGAGTTCCCACTGACGAAGACTTTCCATTCTTACTCGATTGTGCGACATCAATAATTCAGAAGGGAAAGATCGAGCTTTATAGTAGAAATAATAAGGATATTCCTGAAGGGGTGGTATTAAATGAACATGGACTCTCCGAAACAGACCCCAACAAGATTCTAGATCAATTACGGGAAAAAAAAGTAGCATTATTACCTATCGGAGCAAATGGTACCAATCCATCTGGATATAAGGGCTATGGGTATTCAACATTAGTAGAAATTCTCTCTTCTGCCCTACAAGAAGGTGTATTTCTTAAAGATACAGAGGGAGTTATTGAAAATGGAAAAAAAAGACTAAAAGTGGGACATTTTTTCCTTGCAATTAATATCGAGAATTTTATTTCTATAGATCGCTTCAAAACAATATCAGGAACAATTTTGAGAACTCTAAGAAGCTCTAAAAAACTCCCGGGTAAAAAACAGATATATACTGCTGGTGAAAAAGAACATGGAACACAAGTGAAGCGAAAAAAGTTGGGGATCCCCATTAATAAAAGTATTCAATCCGATATAATAAAAATAAAAAATGAGTTGCATTTGAACCACTTTAAGTTCCCTTTTTAATATATTACGCTATAATTTAAACTCTTATTTTTATTTAATTTAATTGCTTCTGGGATTTGCATAGCAGTAGGAACAATTATGCTTACATTTAAAAATTCCATAATACCCTCCAATATCTTTAGATTTATAACAACCGCAATCGTCTCTTTGACCGGTATCCGTTTTTTTAGAAATAGGACATTTTGTAATTTGTTCAATTTTATAGGCATCGATACAATGAGCTTGAGATATTCTAGGAAGATTGAGTTCCAATATATCGGGTTGGCAACATGCCTTCATCTCGAGATCGTAGTGATTGCAGATATTGAGTAGCTTTTCGAGGATATCTTTTTTCTTATCCAATGATAATTGAATAGGAATAAAACCTCGTCTAATCATACGCTTTTTAACTTTAGAATAGATTGTTACAAAAGAGAAAATTATTTCTTTCAGTCCGAAATCGGATATTTTTTGCATAAGGTATTTGAATTTACCTAAATTTGCCCGTATTTGATTATCATTTTTTTTTCGATATATAATAATAGGATCATAGCGATAATTGACAGCTATAGCGCCAAACTCGTCAATGAGCCATTTTAATTGTTTCAAGCGATCATCTAATGAGATCTTAATCCCAAGTTCTAACTCTGAAGGAGAATTGATGGTAAATTGAAAATAATGTCCTCTGTATTGTGTAAATAAATCTTTATTTTTTTTATAATACTCTATCCACTCAGAGTAATCTTTCGACCACCAACAAATGCATTTTACATGATCGGGGTTTAAAGAGACTCTAGATGTTTGTTTTTTATTAAAAGGATTTACTACATCCACGAATCCTTGTTTTATTTTTTTTATAACCCAATCCATCAGAAATGCGGGAATATCTGTTCTTCTAGAACAGGATATTATCTCAAATTTTTTAATGGGTGTATTTATGCTATTTTTCATAACTATTGTTAAATGTTTTGATCTAATTTACAGAAAGGGAATTCATTTATTAAGTTGAAGTTACTGACCAAAATATTGTTTTGATAATTATAAATTATTACAAATAGTAATAAAAAAATATACACTTATTCTTATCTTAAGTGACAATCTAAAATGAAAAAATGTTCATTTTGCGAGAAAAACATTGGAAGTTTAAGCTTTACCTGTAAATATTGCAGTAAAATCTTTTGTAATTCTCACAGGCTTCCTGAGAATCATGAATGTACGTTTGTATTGATCTCAGATTCTATTGAGAAGTTACGGTATCAAGATACCTTAGAATTTGTCAATAGGGATCTCAGCGTGGCGGATATTTACCATTATTTTACATTAAAAGAATTCTCTCCAGAAAAGACAATTGATATGATCCAATTTATTCTTGAGAGAAGCGAGGATGCTCAAACCAGAATTAACTGTGTTCATGCATTAAAGCTTTTAAATTTAAAGCATGAGAAGGTCTTTGGACTACTAGAATATTGTGTTATTTCTGATAAAAATAAGGAGGTACAACATGTAGCAGTTAATATTTTAAAAGAATTATATCCTAAAAAAAGTAAAAATATAATTAAGTGGTTTGATGAAAATGATAATAGAGGAAGGGCAGGATGAAATACTATTCTGAGGAGCTTACAAAAGAGGTAGAGAAGTTTTAAAAAAAGCTCTTAAATGCCTAATATATCCACAAAAAAATGTTTGGATGCCCTTGTTATCGAGTAGATAAGAAATTTTTTACTTTTTTAATGATTGAAGGAATAGTATTTACCAAACTCAATAAACACCAGAAAAGTGAGCTTAAGAAAATTTATGCTACAAGGACCTTTAGAACAGAAAAAAGCACCATCACAAAATGGATAAAAGTGAGTTTAAAAAATTTGAATGGTTTTATACCCATCTATAAGTTTTTACGTCAGAGTTATAAAAATACAAGGAAAGAGAACTCAAACTTTGGTTAATGTAATTTTCTTAAAATTTATGAATTAAAATTTTAGAAAAGAAAGATTAAATAGCAAAAATATTGCTAACGATATTCTCAATGGGATCAAATATTTTCGTTTTTCCCTCAAAATTCAACAACACATTCCGATATATCTCCTCTACTTTTATGATAAACTCCTTTAAATAGAGATTTATTAAAGGTAATTCTTTCCTACTCATTATGACCCCGGTGGTCAGTTCACCTGAAAAGATATATAACACTTTTCCTTTCTTTTTAATGATTGAAAGCCCTCTCTGGTCTGAGGAGGTGATTTCTTTGAGAACAATATTTATTGATGTCAATACACCAGAAAGTAAGTTTTGTAAAGGTTCCGATTTATCTTCTGATTTAACATATGATTTATGATACAAGGTTATACCTGCTTTATTAATCAAATAAATCTCTTCGATAACTGATTTAAAATCAAATTCAGAAAAGGAAGGAAATTTTAAAAACAAGAAGAATAAAAAAATAATGGAGACTAGTTGAATAATGGAGCCTAACAATCTCATATACAACCCATAGTTTGTAATGATATAATCGCTAGAAAAATAAGCCCCCACAAACAGGACAACTAGAGCAGATATAACTAAATTTACACTTAATAGAAAAATCCTTCTTTGCTTTACCATTTGAATTATATCTTTAAAATAAACTGTTAGCAATAGGAAAGTGAGAAAATAAAAAGGAATTTCTACCAATCGGGGAACGTTTAATGTGAATAGATAAATAATGAGATAAAGGAAAAGTGAAAAAGAATAGGAAATCGTAAAAAAAAACTTTCCAAATAAATATGGTTTCATCTTTTCTAACGAATATGCAAAGAGAATTCCTCCAATTTGCAGAGAAATTTCCCCAAAAGAGATGAAAAGCAATCTCTCACTACCTTGATTCCATAGTAAAAAGGGAGTGGTAATAGCATCAGACACATAATAATCAGCAACAATAAAAAAAGACCACATTAATCCAAAAAAGAGAAAAAAAGTACAATGAGCCATATCGGAATAATTTTTTATATATTCTTTCTGTTTATCGTATTTCAGAAAGAAAACAAGGCCAATTTCGATGTATGCGAGAGTACAAATCCATTCCATCACCAAAATAGGAAGTCTTAACGATCCAGATATTGGGAACTCTTGGAAAATCAACTTCATTCACCTTATCATCTGGGAAATTACTATATCAAAGCTCTTAAACAATTTCCCAGGATTCTCTTCTAAATTGATAATATTCTCTAACACGCCTTCAAAGAACGATTCAAACTGAGTTTTAATTTGTCGAAGGAAAGAATAATGACTTCGCAAATCTTTCTCAACCATTAAAATATAAGAAATATACGGAAGCTGTTTGCCATGATCAAAAAATAAAATAGACTCTTCTTGCTGGATTTGAATAATTTTATCTTCTTCGGTATTAGTTAGATTATCTATGATCATTTCTACTCCGGTAATGATTTCTGAAAAAATGTCTTCCGTAATGTATTGGAAATCTTCTTGTTTTGATGTCTCAAAATAATTCTCATCTTTCAATGCTTTTTGAAAGTCGCAGAAATAGATACAGTTATTTGTTTTTTGATTGATGATATATAATTTTGAAAGGCTTTCTCTCCATTGAAACTCATAAAAGGGTGGAAAATTATACAAGGAAACAAAAATAATGAGAAAACCAATAGTTAGTATGATAATTCCACTATAAAAAATGATTTCATTAATTGTAGGAAATAATTCAATATTAACTTGATAGGCGAAAAACAAGGAACTTATAGCAATACCCTCTCCTATTAAAAATCGCGTAAATCGCTTTTTAATGACCCCTTTCGTTTTTCTTATGATATTTAATTGAATATAGATGATATACAAAAGACTTAATATCATTAGTACAATAGACGTTCTAAATACTACCGCCTCTGTGCTATATAACAATATCGCAAATGCTAAAGGTATTAAATTTAAAACCATAACAAGAATACATATTTTTATGTTAAGAACTTCTTCAAAAGCTTTATTTGTAATGAAAATAAGAAACAAAATCGGAGCTAAAAGCATTAGTATCCATCCAATCTTAGAAATTAATCGTATAATTTCTGGATCTGATTGAAATAAACGGGCATTCTGGAGAAGGAGGGTTGCAACTATAATACACAACGCAAATGTCCCATAGGACAAGAGAATTTTATTTAAATATAAATCATTATCATATAATTTAAAATATTGATAATAAAAATAAATAGACAATTGAATTCCAATAAGGACTGGAGCTAAGAAAAACAAGAATTGTAATTCTTGAGAACGGGTGATTTCAATAATCAATGCTATTTTCAATTTTTAATTTGATTGTAATTTAATTACAGCTCTAATTATAATGAAAGATTAGTTCTTCTATATATGTATTTCTTTAATATATGCTATTATTAAAATATTATAACAATAATCTAGTGATGTTTCATAAAACCAAGAATTATAGATAAATAATACAAATTCATCAAAGACCAAATACTTCTTTAATAATATTCTCAACGGGGCGAAAGATAGAGATATCTCCATCGAAATCCACCAGAATATTTAAATAAATATCTTCAACTCTAAGAATAAATTCTTTTAAAAAACTAGAGATATGATCCCGTTCGCTGTTACATATTAAGACACCTGTTGTTAAACTTCCAGAATAAAGATATAATATTTTTCCTTTCTTTTTAATGATTGATAATCCCTTTTTTTGAGAGGAGATAATCTCGTTGAGGATAATATTTACTGATGTAATTCCACTAGAGAAGAGATGTCCGGATTTACCATCTTCAGACTCTACAAACGATTTATGGTATAATGCAATTCCCCCTTTATTTATCAAGAAAATCCCCTCAATATAAGGATCAAAATCGAATTCCGAAAAGGGAGGAATTTTCAAGAAGAATATAAATAAACACAGAATTGAAGCTAATTGGATAATAGAACCTAATAACCTAATATTAAACCCATACATTATCACAAGGTCATCAGTGGTTAATGTAAATCCTGTAAATAGCAATATAACACCCATAATAAATATGAATGCCCCTATTAATAAGATTCTCTTCTTTTTAACCGTTTTAATTACATCAATAAAATAGAGGAAAAGAAAAAGAATGAAAATCGCATAAAACGGATAAATTAAAGCCCTCGGTAAATCAAGAATAAAGAAATAGAGCACAAAATATATCCCTATGGAGATTAAAAAACAGAGTGTAAAAAAATATCTTTTAATAAAGAAGATTTTCATTTTTTCCATAAAATATAAGCACATTAAGGCACCTCCCATTATGGAAAAGTCTGCAAAACTCAAGATTAGGGATCTATCACTTCCAGAAGACCACAATAAGTAAGGAGAACGTATGACTTCAGAGCTGTAATAATCTGCAATAATGAAAAAGAACCATAATAAAGCAAAGCCAATAAAGAAAGAAGCAAATGCCAGATCATAGTAAGTTTTAGACTTCTTTCGGTTTTTATAATAGCGCAGGAAGAAACTTAGACCAAATTCGAAATAAATGAAACTAAACACCCATTCCACTATTAATAGTGGGAAGCGAATTGCATCTGCAATAGGGAATAATTGATTTATCAGTTTTATCACCTTAATAACCAAGCAATGATCATATCAAAACTACGAAATAATTTCTCTGGGTTTGTTTTTATCTTTTCTAATGAAATTAAGATCTCTTTAAAGAATAATTCAAATTGACGTTTAAGTTGCTGCAGAAAAGAGTAATATGGTTGTACATCGTTTTTTACAACTAAAATATACGAGATATCTTCATAAGTGGTGCTATGATCAAATATAAGCATAGAATTTTCTTGTTGTATTTGGGTAATCTTTTCCCCTTTCGTATTAGTTAAATCCCCAATCATCAGCTCAATTCCTGTAATAACTTTGGAAAATAATGCTTTGTCAATGGAGCGTACATTTTTAATTGAAACTGTACTTAAATAGGAGTCTTCTGAAAATGCTCTTTGGAAATCTACGAAATAAAAACATTTTTTATTATTATTATTGATTACATAGAATTTTAAGAGGTTTTGCTGATAATTAAGACCATAAAATGGTGGAGAATTAATTAGTGAAATAATTATCAATAATAGTCCGCAAAATAGGATTCCCAACCCACTGTAATAAAATACGTTGCTCCATTCAGGTATGAGGCTTAAATTAACTAGCAGAGCATTTACAAGAGAGCTGAATGCAACAATCTCCCCACTCAAAAAAAGGATTATTCGTTTTTTTAATTGTCCTTTCGTTTTTTTTATAATATTCAATTGAATATAGATGATATATATAAGACTTGGTATCATTAGTACAATTGAAGCTCGAAATAAGAGGGTATCGGTTGAAGGAGAGAGAAATAATAGAACAGGAGCAATTGAATTGAAGAGAATGAGAATTTGAGTAGTTTTTATATCAAGAATTTCATGAAATTGCTGATTTAGGACGCAAAAAAGAAATCCAAGGGGCGCTAAAAAGATTAATAACCACCCCAATTTAGAAAACAAAAGTATAACTATAACATCCGTCTGAAATAACCGTACATTATTTAGGAAACAGATACCAGTAATTAATAATAATAAAAAAATACCAAAACTCAATTGTAGCTTACTATTAAAATATAAATTCCTTTTTTTTAACTTAAAATACTGGTAGAAGAAATAAATAGATAATTGGAACGAAATGATGCTAAGGGTTAAAAATGTAATAAATTCTATTTCTTGAGAAGGAATCATGTGTTTTTCTCTTTCAAATTTAGATATATATTCTATATATTTTAATACCTTACATATGCTAGCTCTATTGAATACTTCAATACATCTGCTTTAGTTTTTTTATATTTTTATTTTATTTTAATTTTTGCAATGATTATCGTCCATACAAAAATTCCTTTTTATCATGATCCCTCAAGAACTCTCCACCTTTTAAGGTGGAGATGAATTGAGTTTTATTTTTTTGGAACAAAAAAAATCCGAAAACTATCGCACTCTAAACTATTTAAACGATGATTTCTTCTTTTTAAGTAACAGAAGAACGATTCAAGAACCAAGAATCATTCCTCTGGTGTACCGTAGGAACTACGGGATGTTACGCCTTCGGAGATAATGTGAGACTTCAGGGGCTCTATTCAGAGTTGCTGGAGCTGTTGTCGAGGAACAAGGAACTTCATCTTGCGAAAGATGAATCTCCACCATTCATGGTGGAGTAGTTCAAGAAAAGAATAATTATACTTCCATAATAAGAAAAAAGCAAATCGAAATTTAGGTGTAATAGTATGCGAATTACGATGAAGGATGGAACGAAAAAGGAGATTATGACCGTGTGGCGAGAAGCAGATGTAGTTAAGATGATTGATCAGCGTCCACTTCCTTTCGAATTAAAATTTGTGGATTTAAATACCACCGAAGAGATATGGCATTCCATCAAGGATATGTATACACGTGGTGCTGGAGCTATAGGAGTCACAGCGGGCTTTGGAATGGCTCAAGTTGCCCTACAAAACGCCGATTTACCTCCCGACCAATTAATCGCTAAATTGGAAGAGGCGAAAAAATATTTAGATACTGCAAGACCCACAGCAGTTAATCTCATGCACGCCACAAAGCGCACGTTAGAAAAGGGAAAAGATGCACAGCAGAGAGGGGACGATAGTGATGGCATTGTAAAGGCAGTAGTAGAGGAGGCAGATGAAATATTCGAGGAAGATCAACGAGCAGCAACGAAAATGGCAGAATATGGCGGGAAATTAATACAAGATGGCTGGTCAGTACTTACCCATTGTAATGCGGGAGCATTGGCGTTTAGTGGGCTATGGGGTACTGCCACAGGACCTGTTCGATGGGCACATCAGCAAGGAAAAAATGTGTTTGTATTTTGCGATGAAACACGCCCTAGATGTCAAGGAGCTCGATTGACTGCATGGGAGATGGCTCAAGAAGGTATTGATTATGCCATTATTGTTGATAATGCCAACAGCCATTTCATTCAAAGAGGAAAGGTAGACATCGTGTTTGTAGGCAGTGATAGAATAGCGGCAAACGGAGACGTATGCAATAAAATTGGTACCTTGGGAGTTGCGTTAGCATGTAAGCATTATAACGTACCTTTTTATGTAGTTGCCCCCCGAATGACGATTGACTACGAGATGGAAAATGGAATGGCTATTGAAATAGAGGAACGAGACCAAGAAGAGGTAACATGTATGTGGGGATTGGATTATGAAAAGGAAGAAAAAGTAAAAATGCGAATCGCTGAAATCAATGCAAATGCGAAAAATATTGCGTTTGATGTGACTCCCGCAGAATTAGTGAGCGGTATCATTACCGAGTTTGGAATTCTGGAACCCAGTAAAGAAGGGTTGGCAAAAATTAAAGATTTACCTCCCGTATAATCTTACTTTATCTTTTTTTTACTAAGCATAATATATTTGCATTTTAATGTTGAGTACTTTTAATTTACAAAATATTAGATAAAGAATTTTATTTAAAGAATAACAATAAAAAATAACAAAAAAGCTGGAATGGTGAGTTTATGTCAGAATATTTAAAGAAATTTTTTTTTAAAAAAGAACCTCAGGAACTGCGATATAATGAAGAAGACCCTCTAAAATTAACTGAAGAATTTAAATTTTATCATAATAAGCTTAAATTCAGAATAGAACTAAATCAACTGCAATATCTATTTCAAGATTATATGAAAGTCCCCTTGCAAGCTGCAGGAATAAGAGATACTTATTTAAAGCTAGAATATACCGATAAGTATTATATGGTAATTTTTACCGATATGAATACCATTAAAAATGCTAACCAAATTATCGAAGAAAACATGGATGTTAGCATCGAGAAGGGATGCTATTATCTCAGAACCACTCCTACCTACATGCTGCTTTTAGCGAAAGATTATGATGGGATTGATACCGGAATTACAATGATGAGGGAAATATTAGATCAAGTACTTCATGATTATTTTCGACAACAAGAGTTCGATGAATTTATTAAAGTACAACCCTTTACGCTCCAAGATTGTGCTTCTTATTTTTAATCTTTTTTCTACTTATTTGTTTCAATAAAGTGAGAAATAGGAAATAATACTGAATTAAAAACTAGATAATCTTAATTACGTCAAATGTGCTCAGAATCTTAAAAAGTTTCTCTCTAAAGAAGAAATATAAGATGACCATAGGCGTTGATTTTCATAGGGATACCATTAAATCAATAGAGAAAGTGTTGCAAAAAACTAAATAAGAAAAGTAAGGGATTGAAATAAAAAAGAAAAGTAAAAAGTAATATGTAATTTATTAGAATTTTAAGAAGAGAACGATCTTTATTTTTTCGTAAGGGGTGTTCCGCAACATTCGAATACACAATCATGTTCACATCCACATGATGTTTCTTCGCATTCTTCGCAGACTTTTATTACCTTTAATTCAATACCGCAATCTGGACAGGTAATGACATCGCCTTCCTTTAAATCATGGCATCCAACTCCCATAAATATTCACCTTTTTGTTTAATTGTATAATTTTAGTTTTATTATCGTAATTAAAATTGTATTTTTATAAAATAATTTAAAGATTTTAAAACTACTCTATATCTAAAGTTTTAGGTTATTAACTATTAATGAATAATTTTTAGGATTAATGGTTCTTTATTACCGATTTATGAGGTGGAGCATGCATCGTATCTTTGTTGGGATTAACATGCCATTTTTATGTGTAAAGCAGATTTATTAAGAATTTCCTTAAAATATATATGGTGGAAAGGGAATCCAAGGTTTTCAATCATTAATATAAGGCGAGTAAGGTAAGCCTACTTTCTTTTTAATTTCAATGTGTTGAAAAAGCTTTTTTTGTTGGATCATTTTTAAGAAAATATGGACATTTTAGGAAACTATAAAACTAAGTCTATAAAAAAAAGCAGATATGCAATATTGGCCCATTTAAATGCTGCGGCTCAGAAGCACCATGTCTATAGTTTTGTTGAAGTAGATGTCACGGAAGCAAAGAAAAAGATTCAAACATATTTTAATAATTCGGGAAAAAAGCTTTCCTTTACTGGTTGGTTATTGACTTGTATTGGAAAGCTCGTTTCTAAATACCCCGAGATTCATTCATATTTCAAAAAACAGAAAAAAAGAGTTATTTTTGAGGATGTAGACTGCTCAATAACCGTGGAAAAACTAATAAAAGGTCATAAAGTGCCGATGCCGTTAGTTATCCGCAAGATTAATGAAAAAAATATATATGATATCACAAAAGAAATAAGAGATGCTCAAAATGCAGAGATGGCACGAGGCGGTGTATTAGGAGATGAAAAGTCAGATAGATTAACTAAAATATATCAGAATATTCCAAGATTTTTGAGAAAATGGATTTACAAGAGACTCACCTCAGATCCGTTTTTCATAAAAAAATATATGGGAACTTTAATATTAACATCGGTGGGAATGTTTGGTAAAGGTTCTGGCTGGCCTTTCATGAGTTCTGTTCACAATCTAGCATTTGGAGTGGGAACTATTTCTGAGAAACCTCGTTATAATAATAATAATATACTTGAAAAGCGCCAAATACTTCACCTAACTATCGCAATTAATCATGATGTTATTGATGGCGCTCCTGCTGCACGATTTGTTAGTGAGCTTATTAAGGTATTAGAAGAAGCATATGGTTTATGAGAGATGAAAAGTATTCAAGAAACACATAAAAGAGAAAAACATAATACGCTCTATTGGTTGCTGTAATAATAATTTGAAAAGACTAAGCTTACCATTTTTTCCAAAACGCGTCTTTATTGTCCCATAATGCATTAAGAGAGAGATATTCTTTATAGGTATCCATACAAGCCCAATTTCCGTAATGTTTATAGACCATTACCTCTCCTTGAGCAGCTAATTCCTTAAGCACTTTCCTTTCAAATTCACTATTTTCGGTTAATCTGCGTAATAATTCCTTGTTAAATACCATGAATCCTCCATTAATCAAGGAATTATTGGGTTTTTCCTCAAAGGTAAGTACTTTATTATTTTTTTCAATTATTTCTCCGAATTTAGAATCTCTGGATACCCCAGTAATGGTGATTAGTTTTCCATGGTGCTCATGGAAGTGTAATAAGTCTTTAATATTAATATCTGCCAATCCATCAGCATAAGTTAACATATTGGTATCAGAATCCAAATAAGGTTCAATTCTTTTAATTCTGCCCCCTTTATGGGTATTAAGTCCCGTATCAATTAACGTGACTTTCCAATCTTCACTGGCTTGATTATGAAATGCTATTTCAGAATTTGCTAAATTAATCGTGAAATCATTCTTATGGGTATTATAATGAAAAAAATAGGATTTAATGAGAGAGGATTTGTAGCCCGTGCAGATAATGAATTCTTTAAACCCATAGTAGGCATATGTTTTCATGATATGCCATAAAATTGGTTTCCCTCCTATTTTTATCAACGGTTTGGGGAGAGTATCTGTTAGGTTCCCCAATCGGGATCCTTTTCCACCTGCTAACAGTACAACCTTCATATCTCATTAAATTTTGGTTAATTTTGGTTAATTGGGGTTTATTATATTTATTGGATTTTTTCGGTAATTGCCATTATTTCCTCTTCTTGTTTTTCAAAAATCATGGGCGTTTGCTCCCAGCTCATTTCTTCGGGCAGTTTAAATTGCCGCAAAAACATAAATAGATGAATATAACCGCTTATTGGCCAGAAAAGCAATAAACTGAAGTGTTTATCGCAATATTTCCATATAGCATTAATGATATAGCCAAATTGGAAGATAAGACAGGAAAGACTCCAGCCTAATAAATAATATTCGCCAATTAATCCAAATAAGAGGGAAAATGCCATTACAATGGAGATCCATGTGTCTAAATTACCTATCAGCATCATGGTCATGTTTCGGGATATAATAATAGGTTTTCCGCTCTTCTTTCCCTTTTTCATTTGCATTAATTCCGGCATATCATAGATAAATCCTGCCAACCATCGGGTACGTTGTTTTACCAATATTTTCCATGTGCTCGGTACGTATTCATAGATTTTTGCTTTCGGAGAATAGCGAATTCTCACCCCATCTAAATTGAGGAGCACCGATAAGTACAAATCTTCTGTCATTGAGTCCTCATTAAATCCACCATATTCACGCAAATATTTAGTACTTACAGCAAAGTTTCTTCCATAGGAATATGCTGAAGATCCTAATCTGTTCTTGACTTCAAAGGTTATACCTCCGCCCGATATCATCGCGTAATCCAAAAAGATCCCTCGTGTTAAGATGTTTGTCTTCCAATTTTCGACTAACACGGGACCGATTACGGCATTGACTTTTTCCTTTTGAAACGGGGAAATTAAATGAGTGAGAGTATCTTGTTGGAGTATACAACCACAATCGTAAAGCACCACTATCTCATGTTTTACCTGCTTTAATCCCAAATTTAATTTAGGGGGTTTTCCTTGCTTAGAAGCTACTTCAGAAATTGTTGTAATATCCATTATATTATCATATTTGCTGGCAAATTCTTTACTATATTCTGTTGTACCATCGGTCGACTCGCTGGTAATCAAAATTAATTGAATATGGTCTTTTGGATACTTAGAGTTTAAAATTGATTCTAAAGTTTTTTTAAGGAGCACTTTCTCATTTTTAGAGGGTATCATTATACTAATGTTCGGATAATATGGTTCTTTTGTGCGATATCCTCGTCCAAATGAGGACAGAAAATAGATACCATAAAAAATATCAAGTCCCAAAAGAAATAGTAATCCAATTAGGGGAAAGATAAACCACCAGTATGTTAAAGGATTGGTAAAATAGGTGTCAATTGCATTTTTCACGGGAGATGCCCATTCTAGTGGGAACAATAGATGTAACAATACGAAATAACTTACTACTATTATACCATATGCTAACACTCTTGCTGCTTTCATATATATTTCCTTTTATTTTTTAATTTTAGTAAATATTGATTTTTAATTTTTATCTTCTAATCGTTAGTTTGGTCCATTTTTTTAAGATTCTTGTAGCTATATCGACCTAATTGAATCGCTGAGATACTCATAACGATTAAAAGAGTTATCTGAAATATTACCATGCTCCATGCTATTACTCCAGGATGGGTAAAGGACCATAATGATGATGATGTTCCCGGACTAATCAACTCAGTTATAAACACTGCAAAACTCGTACTTCCGTAGACGATAAAGAAAGTAGAATGAATTGCTATACGTGTTACTCGTTCTCCTACAAAAGGTTTAGTTTCATGTAGTCCAAGACCTTCATGGCGCGCCCTCATGTATTCATATAAAAAGATGATAAAGATATTTGTCCATACTATCCACGAGAAATCTGTTCCTAAATCCGGAAGAGAAAGCAATTGTGTAGGTATAAGTCCCACCAACATTAAAATATCACTGATACGGTCAATCACATTATCAAACCAGGCACCACGCTTCGATTTAATGTCGAGCAATCTTGCCATCCCTCCATCAATCCCGTCAATAATCCCTGTAAACAATACGACAAAAGCTAAAAGAAAATACCACGATCCATAAAACGGTTGTTGATTATAGATATCTAATGTGTGCCCTTGACTCGCCATCAGTGTTCCCCAGAAAATAAAAGCAGAGAGAATTAAATTTATAAGAGACACCTTATTGGGTGTTAGTCCCATATTTACGCAGATTTTGGCTCCTTTATAAGTAATTGGCATATATAACGCTCCAGCAGGATCCTTTTTCATTTGAGCGAATTGTTCCTCCAACTTATGGGCTTGTCCGTGATCTTTTAGCCAATCTCTGATAAACTCATCCAGACTCATCATATCCTGGCTCTTTTCTCTGAGTTCTTTTCTTTTAAACAGCCCACTAATAAGAATTAACAGTAAAGAAGCCAATAAAACTAATGGAAAGACCACTTTAACCAACAAGACTTCAATCATTCATAACTACCTCATTTTTATCATTAATTTTCATAAATTTATTCAATTATATTACCACCATTTTTAATGTATTTGGAGATTAGGAAATAAGTGGAATTATTACGAGGTATTCGTTTTTTATTGGGAAAATCATGATAAATATCCCAAAGAGAAAGAGGGCGAGAAAGAAAGAAAAGGTAAAAAAATAAAGACATAGTAGGTAAATAATGGATGCTATTTATATGATGAACATTTGAAAACTCATTTAGCATCTTAACAGCATATTTTTTTCTTTTTCTTTTACACTCTTCAACTCTCTTATACTCCAATCTATAGGATTTAGCAAAATGTCTTTTTCTCCCATCTTTGTTAAAGATATGAGGAAATGAATGATTTATTTGTTCCTTAGATGATAGGATCTCATCACAAGTATTATTTATCGCAGTCTTTTCTGAATAATTCAATACAGTAAACTCTAAATAGCCACATCTATAATTTGTAAGACATACCCTCTTGATGTAATGATAAATACTCGCTTCGGTGTATAATACTATGTTAATGATGATGAGGAGATCGATTAAATGACCTAATGTAAAATTCGCATTCGGAAATCTTTCAGAAATTCCCCCAATAAGATTTTGAGTGGGAATGGAGGGAATAAAAATCGATTCGCCGCAGTCAATATAATTTTTAATGAGAGAAGATAAGATTGGAATATCTTTTAACACCACAAGTAAGAGAATAAATAGAAACGAAAAGCTAATTGAAGAAATTACTAATATTAACTTTAATTTATTTATTCGTTTATGGCAAATCATTTGTGTAATAATTCAATTTTCCTAACTTATGAAATTAATTAAAAAAAAGGTTTCACCATATTTAATGTTTTATTATGAATGGAAGGAGAAAAGGAATTACAATAATAAATTATTGTGAACATTTTTAGCCCATTTGAGATTTAAAGCGTATTAAAGAAGGAGGGAACAAAAATTATTAAATTAAATTATATTTTTTGAGTCCATCTTTCATACTGGGTTGGAATGGCCCCGGAGTCCCTGCAAGAAAAGCTTTAACTATGTCTTCGTTCTCAACAATCTGAGAGCTTCTTTCTTTCGCCTTTTCCTCTGCCAAATTACCAATTGCCACTCTTGCCATTGCTTGGAATTGTGGCGGAGATAAGAGTATTAAGTTATTAAAAAGTTCCTTCGTTTCTGGTACCCACTTTACGCCATCGCTTGTTATGGTCTCTTCTGTTTGAGCCTCCACGCCAAGTCCAAACTCTCTGCTGGTAATAATATCGTTTAGATAGCTCTGTAAAGATTCTACATATCGTTTAGCGCGTTCGGGGTCCAATCTGACTGCCTTGTCTGCCCACTCCTGGCAATATGTACATATCTCACACATTGCATTACAATTCTGCTTCTTAAAGAAATCGATAAACCCATCAAGCTTAGTATTGTCAATATATAATTTTGATTTGGATTCTCTCCCAATAGTTTCTCCAATCTTTTTATTAGGATCCTTCTCTTCGAGCCCACCAAAGCTCATAGAAAAACCTTGAATAATATCTACCAGATTCCCTTCATATTTTCGTTCTGAAAAAGCTTTCACGGACCTTACAATCCATTCTGTAGACATTCTGCGCCCTGCAATTTTAAAATTGTGGATTCCAATCTCTTCATAATGTTTTAAATCTTCGGGGCGAACCCATCTACATTTTAAGACCTCTTCAGGATTAGAGAATTTAGTAATGGAGCAATTTAATATGCACGTATCGATATAATGTCTATTAAATTGTTGAATTGTTTGGGAAGCATGTCCTAAGGTATTATAATGATAGAGCCTAAAAGGACACTGAAATAGGCATCCATCGGTAAGAAGTAATACTATCTCACCCTTAAAAGCTTTTGCCATTTGTTTTAAAGTCGCAAAGTCCCGATTAATCATAACATCGGGGGTTATTTGGGTAGCGCCTAGCTTTTCATAAAATTTTGCCCTTGTTGCGCTATTTACATGAGAAATCGTCGAAACTCGGATTTTTAATTCGGGAAATTGTTCATGAATTAATTGGATTAAAAAAGGAATCGTGACAATTACGCTATCTGTTCCAATGTCACTTACCCATTGAATATATTCTATAAGTTTTGCATGATATTTGATATCATATTCTAGATTATTGAGACAAGGAGCATTAAACAAATAGCTAAATTCCATTCCAAAATCATGTACTTTTTTGATATAATTCTCAATGTCCATCTTTGTGACTTTTCTTAGCAGAAAAGAGGGTCTACCACCTCCTACAAGCGTATGATCCGCCACTCCATAAAGATCAACGACGGGATAGCTGGCTAATTTTTCAATAAGATCGGGATCCCAATTAGTTGCTACATGCAATTGAATAGTGATTTTTCACCTATTTTCAGATTTGATATTTATTGTTAAGTTGGATTTTATTTAAATTTAATTTTAATATCATTCTCCCTTAAACTTGCGGTTTTCTATCAATTTTACGCCCAAGGGAAACGGCATTAACCTTCGGGCGAGATTCCATGTGTCCATGTAGTAGTTGCAAAATCAAAAAAACGTTCAATTCGATTCTTTCTCCACATAATGTTTAAATTGGAAAGAACTATTTTTAGCCGATGTTTGCTGATTAAAGTTCTGCGAAACTGATCTAAAATAAATCTTGGTCGAGAAATGAAGTTTATATAGGCATCACGCATTTCTCGCTCCACAATATCCAGAGCAGGAACGAGTGTTTTTACCCCGGTTTCCCAATACTTCTCGGGATCGATTTTCTCCTCTTCTACCAGTCTCTTCCACACATCGGTTCCGGGTATTGCTCCAAAAATATGGAATTGGGGAAAGTCAATGTTTAATTGGTGAGCAAACGATAATGTATTTTTAATTTCTTGTAATGTTTCGGAGGGTGCGCCAATGAGGAATGTACCCATAATAAAGTCAATACCCGCCTTTTTAACTAAGCGAGCAGCATCTTGTGCCATTTTGGGTGTTATTTTCTTGTTAAAATAGTCCAAAATACGTTGATTAGCACTTTCAATCCCTAAGGAGATTGTTCTACACCCCGCATTTCGCATCTCTTGAATCATATCTCGCCTCACCAGATCTACTCTCTGCTCAGTGAGCCATACAAAATCTAATCTATTTTTTCGAATGGCTTTGCACAATTCTATGGTCCTTTTTGGATTATTTGAAAAATTATCATCAACAAAAAACAGATTTGTATACCCCAATTCTTCGAGATAATGTAATTCTTCAATTACTCGGTCAATTGATTTATTTCTCCATTTCTGATGAGAAATTCTTGCTTGACAGCAGAACGCGCAATTAAAGGTACAACCTCTGCTTGTCTGAATGGTTGTAAAATTACCGTAGTCAGCGTTGATCCCTCCATAATTCTGAGAGTATTTCACATCTCCTAATGCAGTTCTATCAGGAAAGGGTAATTCATCTAAGGCTTCAATTAATGGTCGATCTTTATTTATCCTAATTTTTCCATCCCCGTCTCTATAGGTGATTCCTCCTATATCGGTCAAATCCTTCTGATTTTCAATTTTTTCGATGAGTTCCAAAAAAGTTCTCTCTCCCTCTCCCCTTACACAAATATCAATAAAGGGATATTTTTTGAGGATTCTATCGTGGTTAAAGGTAGCATGATAATTTCCAAAACAGATTTTAATATTAGGGTTCCATCTCTTAATCTTTTGTGCTATATATACGGAACGTAGCGCCATACTGATATCAGTTAATGAATTAAATCCAATAACTGAGGGATCTAATTCTTTAATTTTGCTGAGCAGATGTTTCGTTTGAATTTTAGTCGCATGTTGGTCAAATAAAACGGAGTTATGATAACCTGCTTGTTTTAGACTAGCAATGATCGAAAGAATGCCAAGTGGAGGGTAGGCCCCCGAATTCTCATCCCTTCTCTCTATAATATACCTTAGAGGAGCGGGATTGACAAATGCAATATTAAAATCTCCCATAATTTTAATAAATAGATTAGTACTACTATAAATCTTTGTAGTATTTTTATTTTTATTATTCATTTTGCAAATAGTTTTATAGTATTTTTTTTTAGTGAAGATATTGATATTGGTCAGAACGTAAAGTGAGAATCTATTAGAATGAGAACGGATGCATTTTTTAAAGCGGTAAAGAAATGGTTAGATCTACTTGAAAAAGAAGTCAGAATAAAAATCCCCTTTCAAGAGTCTAAACAAAAAATCTTCATCCAGCTATTAAATGTATTAATTTTTGACCGAATTCTGGAACAATTGGGTTTTATAAAAGACCACTCGTTACGTAGGCAGTGGGATAATTGTGAAGCACTCTCTTTTGGACATGATAAGAAAAAATTTATCCTCCATTTTTTTTGTTCTCATACGCATATACATACATTCATCGTTCCAAGAATAACCCTATTTCATAATTCTTTTCTGGAAAAAATCGTAGATGACAATAAAAATTTTGAAGGTCTCTATGAATGTTTAAAAAGAATTATAGCAAACATATATTCTTCTGAAAACTCACTTTGGGAAGGAAATTATCTTCCTTTCACTTTTGCTGAAGAGGATATTTTTGGAAAAATATATGAACAATCTATTGCAGATGAAAAAAAGAAGGAGGGTATCTTTTACACACCGAAATTCCTAAGAAAGGTGCTTATTGAAAATACACTAGTAAAAAAATTACTTACCCTGCAGGATGAGATTTTAAGCCTTCTACAACTGCATTCAAGTGATTTTACCAAATATCATTCCAATAAAATGAAGAAGCTAATAGATTATCTTATCTCTATTAAGATCGTGGATCCCGCCTGTGGTTCTGGCTCCTTTTTAATAGATATTATACCAATCATTTGGAACACTTATGGCAAGCTAATCACTCAGATCGATGCTATACTTACAAGAATTAGGGAGGATCGAGCAAAAGAACCATTAAAAGGTGAAAAAAGTCTTAAATATCTAACATGTATCAAATCAAGAGATTTATTAATCCCTAATCAAAGAAACCGCATCATTATAATTATTTTACGACATATATATGGAAAAGAACGCGATGAAGTTGCTCTACAATTAACAAAAATAAACATTTGGCTGACTGCACTCAAATTGGTATCGGAAGCCTTTAATGCATCTGAAATTAAAAATAAGAGACGTTTTATCACTTTCTTGCCCGAATTAGAAACCAATATAGTTAAGGGGAATGCATTAATTGGTGTTAACTACTCAGAATTCTTAGAATTTAAAGGTAAAAAAATTAATTTTTTCTATAACACACAAGACACGATAATTTTTAATTTACCTTGTTTTTTCTAAATCTTTAATCACCTTTATATTTTAATCCGACATTATTCGTCTCTTCTCTTACTTCACATCAAAAACTTGTACGAGGACTTGTGAAGCATCTGAGGAGAAAGGGATAGTTCATCTAACACTTCTTTCAAGATCAAGGGACATTCTCGCACGGTAAA
>SHMU01000027.1 GCA_008080765.1 Promethearchaeota archaeon
TCTTGTCACTTAATACTATCTAACGGCACTTCCTCCCCGCCCTAAAGGACGGGGCTTCCGTGCCGATCCTATGTGAAAAAAAGTATTGGAGGTTCTTGAGATAGAATATCTTTGTAAAAATTGTGGGAATATTGTTCATAATAATTCTATTATTTCAAAGTGTCCAAAATGTCAAGGAATTGTATGGATTAAATCTTTTAATGAAATTAATAGGGATTATAAAGTGAGCTTGGGTGAGGGAAATACACCTTGTATCCCTTCCAAACGGTTAGGAGATGTGTGGGGTATTAAGAATCTTTTTTTTAAAGATGAAACCCATAATCCCACCAATTCTTTCAAGGACAGAGCTGCAGCACTGCTTATCTCTCATGCTCGTAGTCTTGAATACACGAAAGTAATTTGTGCTTCTAATGGGAATCAAGGTGCCTCTGTGGCGGCATATGCCTCTCTTGAAGGAATGTATTGTCTCAATATTATTCCTGAAAAAATTGATGTTGGGAAAAAAGCGCAGATGATTGCCTATAATTCGGATACATTGACCAAAGGAACATTTGCCGATGATGCAATCCAAGAAGCCTTAAATCCCGAATATAACACTTATTACCAATGCACTCCGGAATTAAACCCACTAACAATAGAAGGGCAAAAAACCATTGCCTACGAAATTTTGGATCAAGTCGGAGAAATAGATGGAATTATTATTCCTATGGGGAGCGGAGGTTTATTAATAAGTGTATGGAAAGGCTATCAAGAATTGTATGATTTAGGACAGCTCTCAAAAATTCCTAAAATGATCGGGGTGCAAACTCAAACCTATTCGCCAATTGTCAACAAATTTAGAAAAATTAAAGAGAAAAAACCTCCCACTGATGAAGAGATTAATTCATATGCCCTTGGTATTTTGGTTAAAGAACCGTTTTATGGGGATTTAGTCATAAGAGCCCTCCGAGAAACTGATGGGATGGCAATTGCAATTCAAGAAAGTCTAATTCTTAATTCTACTGAAGAATTAGCTCGAAAGGAAGGGATATTTGCTGAACCCTCTTCAGCGCTTACTATAGCTGCTTTAAATAGCCTTCTTCAGCAGAATAGCATAGGAAAAGACGAAAAAATTGTATGCTTAATAACGGGATCGGGACTAAAAACCCCCTACATCCTTGAAGCTCTTTCAACACGAGCAAAAACTGCCGGAATGGGAAATATTTTAAGTACTAAATTGAAAATTCTTTCTCAAATTGCAATTTCGAAAGAAAAAGGCATCTATGGAAGTAAATTAAAGGAGATGATGGGATCCATAAGTTTACCAGCAATTTATCAACATTTAAAAGAATTAGAACAGAAGAAGTTGATAACCCGAAAAAAAAAGGAAAAAGGAAAACTGATCTATTATATCATTACAGATAAGGGAAAAAAAGTATTGGAGGCTCTTGAGACGTTAATTGCGTTATTTTAAGTCGTCTATTCCTCCGAGATTTCAAAAATATTATCATATACCTGAGGTATCGATGTTTTTAAGTTTTTTCGCAAGGGATAAGTAATTACAAGCGATAAGCCCATTCCAATGCCATACTGAATTAATCCGTTCAATACTATTTCCGTTAATGCGGCAGCAATTCCAAATAAAATGATCTCATAGAGAAAGTATCCAAATACCATGATTAACCCTCCAATGAGAACCGCAAGAACATCTTTATAATGAATTCTTCTAACTGTTTTCTTAGGATTGGAAATTAATCCAACAACTAACCCCTCCAATCCTTTTATTATTAATGTGGCCGGAGCATAAATGGGATATCCTAAAAATATATCTGCCAAGGCAGAACCTACTCCTCCGCCAATGCTCCCTATAACGGGACCAAATAAAAGACTGGTGAGCATCACCGCAGCATCTCCGATATTTATATATCCTTGTGTGGCGGGAACGGGAATTTTTGGTACCATCGTAAGCACACAAGTTAATGCTCCAAAAATTCCTATTAAGGCAATTACTAAGGGATTCGAAGGCAATGTATAACCATAAAATGTTTTTTTATCCTTTGATTGATAAACCTTTTCCTCACTTTTCGTTTCAACCATCGTAACAACCGTTTATACTTAAAAAGAACTATTTTTTTTATTAAATATAACTAAATGTATATAAGTTTCAACTTATATAAGTTTAAACTTATATATATAATTTGCTATCTTCCTTAATGAAATAAATTTTAATGCTATTATAACAAGTTTCCGATATAATGCCAAACTATATATTAATAATCTTTTATTATTCTTAATAGTAAATTAATACTGTTAATGAGTTCAAACTATCTATTTAAACAATTAAAATTATATTCTTAATATTTTGAACTCGTTTTGAAATTTAATTTTAAGAATTTCCCTTGGATTTAATTTAGACCAGAGATCATGAAGATTGATGAGATAGGTGTGGTTTTAGATGGTATTCCCCTAATTTCCCTGAAATATTATAATTCTCAAAACGATGAAGTAGATGATATATCAAAAAGCGCTTTAATAACCTCTCTGCTTCAGTATGCAGAGAATATAATTGCTCCCGTAGAATCTTTCGAGAGTACCATCTATTCAATGATATTTACAAAGGGAAAGATGAAAACAGCTCATAATCCCACTAAATCAGATATTTTTTCATATATTGTAATTGAGAAAACAGACAAAAAAAAGGAATTACCAGAAAAAGAACGAAAAAAAATTATTGATAAAATATCAAAAATCCTAGATGAATTTATCAAAAGATATGACGGATTTGATATCTCGGAGGTGTCTCAATTTGAAGAATTCAAAAATATTATTAATAAAACTATCGCCCCCTTCACAAAATCCGTGGATGATAAATTTGCCTCATTATTTTCAGAATAAATGTTATAAATTTTATTTTCTCAACTAAAAAAAGAAGAATATTTCATAGTATTTCTTTTGAAGCAAAAGCTTTAAGAACTTTACCATAAAAGAAATGATGGCTACTTAAATCAGATTTTCTTGTTTCTACTATTTTACATTCATAATTTAACAAGCAATCCTTAAGGGTTGGCACTTTTGAACTCACACCAGGAATTGTTTCCAACCCCGCTTTTTGAAACTTGTCAGTATTTCGACCGGAATAGGAACCTGTGATACTTATAGCGTGGCTAATCTTTTCAGAAGGAATATTAATTGTAAATTCCTTTAAACCTTCCGTCAATAATTTGTAAGTATATCTACTATAGGCTACTTGAGTCCTGATTATAAAGCCCTCCCCTCTCTGTTCTATTTCTTTCCAGTCTAAAGCCATAACATTTTTCTCTCCGTCCTGGTTCATTGAAACCATTAGGGCGGTATTACTTTCAAAATATTCGATATGTTGATCGGGTTGTATTTCAATTCTATTTTCTGACATAATTTACTTTTTTAAAATTTCATCTGATAATTGATTGTGGGAGAAAAATGAAGCATCATTTAAAATTACTATTTTAGCTAGAACCTCATATCTGCTGAAAGTTTATTGTAATTAAAAACATATTGACACTTTTGAGCAATATTTGGTCGAAATTAGAAAGATTAAGAATTAGGTAGATTTTAAGTTAATGTCTTTCTATCATTAATAATTATAATAAAACAACTAACGAGTAAAGATGGTTGATATAATTTGTCTAGGCGAATTATTAGTGGAAATCATGCGAACAGAGAATGACACACCTCATAATAAAATAGGGGCGCTCTATCAGGGTCCCTATCCAAGCGGAGCCCCCGCAATATTTATAGATTCCGCCGCACGTATGGGCTCTCCTTTTAATCTTTCTGCTGGGTATATTGGTGTTATTGGAGATGATGAATTCGGGGAGTGTATTCTTCACAAATTAAACAAAGATAATATCGATATTTCACAGATTAGAATTGCGAAGGATAAAACTACGGGAATCGCATTCAATCAGTATAATTCAGATGGTTCACGCAAGTTTATTTTTGCTGCGGGAGCAGCTGGGGATACATCGCCCAATGATATCAATTCAGATTATTTTGAGGGTGTTAAGAGCCTACATATTATGGGAAGTGCTTTATCTATCAGCGAAACCTCCAAAAAAGCTTGTTATAAGGCATTAAAAGTAGCAAAAAAGAAAAATCCCGATGTCATCATTAGCTTTGACCCCAATTTACGACCAGAAATGCTGGACCTCACAACAATCTTAAAAATTTCCGAACCAGTACTAAAACAGACGACTATTTTATTACCAAGCGGAGAAGAGGCAGAAATGCTCGCGGGAGTTAAAGGAGAGAAGGAGGCATGCCTTAAGTTGCTAGAAATGGGACCTAAAATCATCGTTCTTAAGAAAGGAAAGGACGGATGTACAATTTTTACTGATTCAAATGAAAAAGGCATTGAAATTGATGCATACACTGTGAAAGAAGTCGATCCTACAGGCGCAGGAGACTCTTTTGGAGGTGCTTTTATTGTAGGATTTTTGCAGAAGTGGGAATTGTATCAAATAGGGCGTTTTGCTAATGCTGTAGGTGCTTTGAAGGTAGAACATTTTGGTCCGATGCCCGATACATCGTATGAAGAAGTAAAAAGATTAATAGAAGGCAAATAATCATAGTCTAATATTATTGAGAAATTAAAGGGGTTTTTTCCTTCTCTAATAATGTGTATGTTTCATGATTTAATATTTGCAATGAATAGACATCAATATTGCTAATTTGATTATCTATTACTGAAATCAGCCGGAAGCCAGGAGACTTCACTTTAAACTTAGAGGAGAGTGGTCCTAAACCTTGAGTATGAAAGATAAATGGCTTATTTTGTTCAAACCATTGTTTTAATTCATTAGGATTGGCAAAATGCTCAATCATATCCCTATATCTGCTGGTATAAATTTTGCAAGGTGATTTGGTATGTATTGGAATAAAATAAAGCCATAGTAAAAATCTCTTTTGCTCCTTCTTTTCTGCTTTTTTTATCCTAAATTCCTTTAAAGTGTGAGTATGCCCACATAAGACCAGATCTGTTTTTTTAGAGACTTCTTCATCCGTCCCAACTAAGATTTTTAGTAATTTCTCCCATCTATAAGTAATTGTTTGATAATTAAAATCTAACAATGGTTCCAGTCGTTTATAATCCTGATACTTCGTAATATTCTGTTCATATAAATCAGCCCATTCAATGGGTCTTTTTAATCCGAATTTTCGTCTTAATTGCCATTTTTTTAATCTACTGAAATTTGGTGAAAGTGGAGGGGCATGCATAAACATGATAATATGACGATCATCTGATTGCTTGATGAACTGCTGTAATATTTTAATTTGGAACTTTTTCAATCCTCGCGTACTGGGTGCACTTCTCATTAAATCAAACAAATTGGCTATTGAATCCATTCCGGTGTCTAACATTATTAAAGAATAGGAATCGCCCACATTTACTTTATAGTTCAAGTTAGGATTAAATAGGAGAAGATATGAATGTAAAAATTTGGTCCTGGAATATAATGCTCTGAGATACAAGAAAGGCTTCTCATCTTTATACTTCCGAATATCTCGCCGCTTTAAGCCGAATTTTCGATAAATAGTACCCGTTTTCAAGCTATAAAAGTCTATTCGATAGTCATGATTTCCCACCACTGTAAAAAGCGGGCACATTAATTCTTCTTGATTTTTAAAGTCCTCATCTTCCAGTTCTAAATCTCTATTAATTCCTAAAAAAATATCAAATAGAAATTGAAAATTATCCTCATAATAATCATCATAATTGGCGGGTTTTACATAATCGATAAGATCTCCTGTGATTACAATGAAATCCAATTCCCCGGTTCTTATTTGATCATTTGCAAATGTAATAAATCTTCGGAGGTTGGCATTAAAATTGAATTTACCATGTCGGAAGCGTTTTAAATGCTGCTCTTGAAATTCTTCTTTAAATTTTAATTTACGATCTAATATATAGGAGTCGGGTTTATTCCACTTATCTCCTCCCATTTCTCTTCTCTTTCTGGCCTTTTTTTTTAGAAATTGTCCGATGAAATCATTTCGTCGTGCGATATGAGTATCAGCAGCATGAATGAATCGAAAATCTTTCCACTGCTTTTTAAATAATGCTATTGCATGAAAATTGACTCGTTTTTGGTTTAATTCGGGATAGTGTAAAATTAAGTCACACAAAAGACATGAGAAATTAGTTTGATTCAGAATCTCAGAGAGTTGATGAAGATCATCAATAGATAACTTGGCTTGAAAGATTTTTTTCCGCTTTTTAAATCCTTTCTTCTTTATAATTTTATAAATATCAAATAATTCACAGTCTTTTTGTGGGGGGGAATTATTACTTTCAAATTGTGTTATATCTCCCTCTTCAACTACGCTCTGAATTTTTAAGGGGTATATTTGCCCTCTTCTTTCATAAAATTCGCCCTCGCTTTTTAAGAGGGGTTGTATAAAGACATTATTTTCTAATAAGCTTTTAATGTCATTTTTAGTAATATTATCATTTGCCAGTAAAAGAATATGCAAACTTGGTAAGTGAGGATTATCCAATTCTTTCCTTGTATATTCTTGTATATTTACCAATTGTGGGTACCCAAGATTAGGCTTAATAATAATGGCGGGATAATCTTCATCTAATAAATCTTCAAATGCAATGTTCAAATATAATCATTTTTCGCAGTTATAAGTTACTTATATTAATAAGACAACACATAAAATTGATATTTATTCCAAAACTAAGTTTTATACTAATATTGATTTTCTTGAATAATTTAAAATAAGTATAGAAATGGAAAGACTCTATCAACCAGATTTTTCTGGAATTTTTGGAAAGGACTATTCAAATGCATTTCTCTATGATCAAATTGATACACTCATATGGCCTATCTTTGAAGATATAGCAAAATCAGAGCAGTTAAAGAAACTGTTAAGTTTTAAAACTCCTACAAATCACCCCTATTTTTATCATAGAAAAGTAACCCTCGAAGATATTAGAGTAGAACTACAATGCGCCAATATAGGGAAAGCATTTCTTCAAGCAATGGATTTGGGAAAGGATTATGGCATATCAAATCGAGACATTCTTAATGTAATTGAAAAAGCCCCTCAATTATTCAAAGCTATTTTATCATTCGATATTGCTAATAATTCCAATAATATCATCGATCAAATCCAAAATTTTGACCAGAAAATTGATGTTGTCGGTGTTGCAATCTATCCTAGTTATACAGGATTAGATTTAAATGCCCCTCAAAATGAAATGCTCAGTATCTTATTAAAATTTATGGAAAAAAGTGCTTTATTTCTGAAAATTGATATGGGAAATTATGCTGTACCAGGATATCAAGATGGATATCTTTCTAAAGATATTTTACATTCATTTCTTTCAAAGTATCCCAATAATTTAATTGTTTTAAGCGGGCTAGATCTTGCTGGAGATTTTCGATTATATTATCAATTACTCAAGTATTTTAGAAATGCTTGGGTAGAACTTGATCCACGGACAATTGGAGGAACCACCCCTACTTATCATTTTGAAGAATTATTTAATCTGAAAGGCTTCATCCAAAATGCATGGTATAGGATAATGATCGGAAGTGCCTCACCCACTTTGGAAATCTCACAAATGTATAGGGGCTTCTTAGAGGCGACTGAATCTTTACCTTTCCGTCAAAAATACTTACTAAGAACTTGGGGATTTCGAAATAGCAACAGAATTAATCCCAAAATAGTCTCTAAATGGGATGATCTGCAAGTAAAACCCTATCATACCGTTCAAAGTGTTGAAAACCAACAGATTTTGGAAACAAAAAACGAAATAAATATCCCGTATAAAGTAAAGCTTCGAAGTTTTAGTGTTACTCAATTACTATTTATTACTAATTTAGTAAAGGATCTCGTAGAGAAAACACTACAAGAATATCCAAATTATACCGATGGAAATATATTTTTTCGTTCTTATCATACCACCACTTCCCTTATAATTAATGAACATGAATTTGGTAACTATCTTGATTTGCATTATAAGTTTGCAGAGCTTTCTCAACAAGATAGCACATCATACTTTCATACAGTAGCTGCATTAGAAAATCGAGCAGATTTTAATCGCTTCGATCACGATTTAGCGACCATGAATGGGAGAAGACAAATTATTCTTCCCATCAGAGATGGAAAGCTAGAAATTGGCGGGCGAGAAAACTTTTATGTACTTGTAACTTTTGGACCGAGGACTTTTCAACTCTATTTTAATATCAATTTATTAAAATTATAAAAAACTAAACTATTTTTATAATAAAAGGTAGTTTCTAAAAAAATTTAGAATTTAAACCCAAAAACTTTATTTATACTCATACTCTTTAACTTAAAATAAGAAAATTTGTATAAGATTTTATAATTACATCATTTTAAGAAACTATTTAAACAATTTAGGAATGATTTATTGGTGTTTCATCAAAAAACTATGAAAAACTAAGGCTTAAATATTATAAAAAAGTATATTTCTTAAGAAGGTATTAGATAGATGACTTTACTGACACATTTTTTTGTTTATTTTAAAAGATATTTGAACAAAAATTCATATAGAGTGAAACACAACTATTTTTATTCTAATAACATTTAATTGTTTACCTTCAAAAAAATCTACCTAATTATCAAACTAATAAAACTGACGAGGAGATAATATTAGTGACCCAAGAATCAAATAACGAAGAAAAACGGGAAAAAACTGAAAAATCTGTAAAGCCAGAAAATGATCTGGAAAAGATAGACAAGGATTATCTCAGTTTTGCAAAGGATTCGCGTGATTTAATTGAAAAGAATTTAAGAGTCCTTGAAAGCAGTATAGGCGCAATTGAGAAAGGTTTAAAAGAAAAACAGGAGTCTGCGGGGGGCACAGTTATTAAATTTGAAGAGATAGAAGAGATCAAACAAGCTATTGAGAATTTTAAAAATTTAAAAAAACAGATTCAGAACCGTTCGGAATATTTAAAAGCTATTGAGACGAAAATTGGCGAATTGGAAGAAAAATATAATCGTAAGAATGAAGAGCTTTCCAATTTAGAAGAAAGATTAGAAATTACAAAAGAAAGTAAAGAAAATCTCGAAGAAGAATATCACGAATTATTAAAACGCAATGAACAATTGGTCAACAATCTTGAACAGCGGCAAGTTGATTTAGTAGTTCTTTCTGATAAAGTAAAAGAGAAGGTTTCAGTAAGAGATGAATTAAGAAATGAAGTTAAAAAAATCAGAGATGAGCTTGAGGAAACCCAAGAAGAGATAGACTCCAAGAAAGAGACAATAGATGCGTTAGAGTCCAAACTAAAAAGCCTTAATGCCGAAAATGAAGCCATTAAAGTCTCTATTGATAAAAATAAGGTTGAATTGGAACATTCAAACAATTTAATTGGAGCAAAAGAAGATGAATTGAAGCTTTTAAACGAACAGCTCGATAAGAAAAAGAAACGATTTGATAAATTGGAAAAAGACGTTCAAGCATATAAGGAAGGATTTCCGGAATTGGAAGAGCAAAAAGAAACCTATCAAGAGGTCCTCGATAAATATAAGATTGAAATGACAGAGAAGCAACAGAAGATAGTTGATTTAGAATCTCGGGTGGACACTTTGAATGAAAGGGCACAGAACTTAGAGGAAGAAATTGAGAAGAAAAAAGATTTAAATAAGATTTTAGAAAAACGATCTCGGGAGTTAAAAGAAAACATTGAATTATCTAAAAAAGAATATGATGAACGTGAAGAACGAGTTGCCGCTATGACGGAAAAGCTTGAAGATATTGAGCAAGAACATGATAAATTGGTGAATGCCAATGAAAAAATAGAGCAAAGTATCAAAGATTCAAAAGAATTATTCGAAGATATGAGAACACAACTGGAAAGTCAAGAAGAAGAAATCCGCGATAAGGAAAGCAGAATTCATCGACTCGAAACTCTGGGAGCAATATATAGACTCTCAAAATTCTTTGGCGGGTTATTAATTTTCGTAGGATTAGGATTTGTTTTGTGGAGTATCGGTACAATTTTCGGAATACTCCCAAAGGTTGAAGATATTTTGATTATCTTTTTGCTTATTGGTGCCGGATTAACCATCGCCTCAGGCTTATTTCATCTAGAAAAATCGTAATTTTCCCATAACCTTAGTATTTATTCATTTCAAATTATTATTATTTATAGAATAATTATATCTTTTTATTTCACTAAGTAATTATTTAAAACTGCATGCGATATCTAAAAATTAATTTCAATGATTTAATACACAATAACAAAAACCATACTTTAATATGAATCTAGAAAAAAAGCCAGTAATAGATTTTGATAAGGAAAGGGAGAGCTTGGAGAAAAAAAAGGATAAAAAGATTCAAAAGAAGAAAGAAGAAAAAAAAGAGAAAGAAGAAAAAAAAGAGAAAGAAGAAAAAAAAGAGAAAGAAGAAAAAAAAGAGAAAGAAGAAAAAAAAAAGAAAGAAAATGAAAAAGATACGATATTAAAAAGATCAGCAATTAAAAGCGTAGTGTATCGTATGATAACATTAGTGCTAGGAACCCTTACCAGTTATCTTTTTACCGGAGATCTCGGTGTTGCTACCGGATTGGCCCTATTAACTGAAGCAGTACAGTCTGTAAATTATTTTATTTTTGAAACTATTTGGAGCTATTATGAACGTAAACGCTTAAGAAAGAAACTTGAAGAACAAATTATTAAAGAAATCGATTTAAAAATTAATTATAACTTTCTCAAAGAACTCTCTTATGAATTAAGCCGGTTTGATACCTTTGTAGAAGAAATTTATATATCCATTCTAAATTTCTTTAATAAATTGTTAGAAAATGAACAATTAAAACAGATGCACGAGGAGATCGAAAAAAACAGAGAAGTATTTGTAAAAGCTCACAAAGGACGTGATTTTAAAGAAGTACCTTTACCAGAAGATCTTAACGAAGAAGAATAAGCTTTTAAACATTTAAGCTTTTGAATTCTAAGTATTTAAGCTTTCAATCTCCTGTTCAGTAAGGACAATTTGCGCAGTAGTAGCATTTTCTTGCAGATGTTTAGGAGAGGAAGTTCTAGGAATAGCAATTACATTTTCTTGATTTATTACCCACGCTAACGCAATTTGAAGTGAGGTGCAATTGTATTTTTTAGCCAACTGCTCTATTTTTGTTTTTAATTTACGTGGAAGGCCTGAAAGATTTGCTTTTGCTAATGGTGTATATGCTGTGAGAAGTATTTTTTCTGTGTCATAAAAATCTTTTTCTTTAAGCTCTTGCTGAGTTCTAATATTAATCTTCACTTGATTGGTAAGGAGATTATATTTTTTAAGAGATGCTTGGGCTTCTTTTACCTCAGAAACGGAAAAATTACTCACTCCAATATAGCGCGTTTTTTCTGAATCGATAAGATGTTCAAAAAATGCCATAATTGTTGGAATAGAGCTATGGCTCTCTAACCAATGAATTAAATACAAGTCCACATATTTTACTCCTAGTCTATTTAAACTATTATTGATTGCTTTTTTCATCTGAGATTCAGATGTGCGTGAGGGAAGCATTTTCGTGGTAATGAAGAGGTCTTCTCGTGGATACTCCTTAATCACGTCCCCTACAATTTTCTCAGAATGCCCATCACCATATAACTCTGCCGTATCAATGTGCGTTATTCCTAACTCGATTCCCGTTCTTAAGACCTCTTTCCATTGCTCGTGAGTCTGTTTTGATTGTCCCGGAAAGATACCATATGTGCCCATTCCTAATATCGGTATTTTTTCATTCGAATGAGGAATTGTTATTTCTCTCATATTCTTAATGCTAACATTATTCTAAAAGATTTAATTATACTCTTTATAATTTATTAAGAAAGTGGGTAATTATATTCCATGAAAGCAGCAAAATTGGATAAGATAAATCTTCATATACATTCTTTGTATTCCGACGGAAGGAATAAAATTGAGCGAATTGTAGAAACTGCTAATAGATTACATTTTAGAGTTATAGCAATTACCGATCATTTTTCAAATTCATGGAAAGCAGGAGTAATAAAGACTTTAGATTCCCCTCGAAAAATACAAAATTATTTAGAAAAGATTACAAAATTAAATAAGCAATTGAATGCTCAAGGAACTGATCTAAAGGTTCTAAAAGGCATTGAAATAGATCTGGGTAGTTCGAAAAAATATATTGAATCAATGATTAATCCCGCTCAATTTGACCTAATACTACTCGAATATCTTCATTCTCCGGAATCTATTGGTTTTATTCAAACAATTTTACAAGAATGGAAAAGAGGATTTAATCACTCCGAATATAAATTTCCCTTACTTGGGTTAGCTCATTTTGATCCCTCACGCTTTCTTTTTGGCAATATTGACGTAGTGCTTACATTTCTACAGAAATATACTATTTATTTTGAATTTAATTCTGCGTATTCCAGCTATTATTCCATTAAATATAAGGAAAACTTCTTTGATAAATTTAAGGCGTTTGAAGTGATGGTTGGAATCGGTTCCGATGCTCATTCAGTCCACGAACTGGATTATGTGCACGAACCTCATCACATGATAGAATATTATGATCTTGAGAAGAATCTTAAGAATTTAATGCAGTTATTGGTGTAACTTGTTCAGTAGAGAATATTTAGAAGTCTTTTCGCTCTTATCAAAATCGGACTATAAAAATTTTAAGAAGGTTGTTCTTCTTTAATTATATATAATATTATTAAACCTAATTTTCAACCAAGTTTAAACAAAAATGTACTGTTATAATTGTGGGGCAATAATAAAATCTGAAGAACAGCAATATTGCGAAGAGTGCGGCACTAAATTACGCAAGACTGAAGATTCCTCTCAGAAAAAAGAAGAACCAAGATTGACTCCCTCTCATTCTCCACAAACTCAAGAAGTAGTTCCTCCCGATGCTGGATTATTTGATATGAGGCGAAACTTTTATGTGCTAAAGGAAAAGTATTGGGACTGGGGTGGAGGAGATATTTATGATAAAAAGGGAAATGCCATCGGTAAAATGAATCGCAAGTTCTTCGATCTTCACCGAACCATAGAAATAACCGAACTTGATGGGAGAATTATGGCAACTATTCAAGAGAAAATTATTTCAATTCGGGGTGAAAACCGCCTATTGGATGAGAACGGTAATTTAATGGCAATATTCAAGAAAAAGATCACTTCAGTAATTCATCCAAAATTTTGGTTAGAATCTCCGGACGGTATTCGTTGGTATGAAGCAAAAGGAGAGTTTATGGGATGGTCGTTTGCAATACGTGAAATTTCTTCGGGAAAAACGGTTGCCGAGATTGAGAAGGCTGATCGATGGCGAGATATTTTCTTAGGTGGTTTTTTCGATTTTCAAGATACTTATGCCTTAAGGATTCTTGACAATGAAACAGATAGAAGAATTCTTATAGGATTTGTGTTATCCATAGATAATGTCTTGCATGATAATCATCATGGAATGGGATTCCCAATGCCATGGGGTCCGGGGAGATGGCCGGGTCCCAGAAGAGGACCCCTCCCAGGTCGATGGCCGGGCCGGGGTAGATTTCCGGGCCCAGGAAGATTTCCGGGTCGTCATAGATGGCCCTTCTAAATTTTTTATTTTATTTTCAATTATTCTAATTAATACTTGTTTCTTCTTAGAAGTCAAGAATATATAATCTACTCGGTTTGTGCTATTTTAATCTTGATAGCATCTTCTATTATAGTGGAATTTTGCCAATTTCTTACAACCACACCCAGCTCACAATTTTTTACGCCTTGGATTGATTTTATTATAGAGTACATTTGAAATATCTGTGAAACTGATTTACCATAAATAAATAAATAAAATGATAGAGGGGGTCGCCATACTTGAAGTATTCCATATTTTAATGGATGAATTATTATAAATACTCTTTAAAATCAAATCTGAGGGTTTAAATGTCTCAATATATAATATCGCGGACATACAACAGAAGAGTGCCTCAAAGTTAACGAAGGGGATGAAATTAATGTGCATGTTGTTCATTCTTTTTAATCGCCTTTCCACAGTTTTTCTATCCACATTTAGAGACTTTGCCATCTCTTTAGAAGGGAGACGACTAATGAATTTATAGTAGAAAAAATTCAGGCATTATTCGACAAAGACCTCTCCTTCTTAGATTATTTAGAGCTAATTACGGATCCTAATATCATCCATTTCTTTGTAGCAGAAATGATAATGCGATATAACTATGTAATTACCACAAATTTTGATTATCTTATTGAATTGGTATTGCAACAAGCTCTTTCTGTATTTCCTCCAAAGGATAATCACCAAAAAAAACTTATGTCCATTATCACAAAAGAAGACTATGAGAAGGATGTAAGATTTAAGTATGCCATTATCAAAATTCATGGATCTAAACGAGATATAATCAATAAAAGAATATCCAAGGACTCCTTAGTGACTACAATTAGTGCGCTTGGGAGAGAGAGGGAAAGAGGGGATACTTTTGCCATTGAACCCTATAAGAAAAAATTGATACAGCAAGTAATTCAAGATAGGAACCTTGTGCTCATGGGCTACTCCGGAATCGATGATTTTGATATTAGTCCGATGCTAATGGAATTGCCGGATATTAAAGGGATTATTTGGATAGATCATCACCATTCTATACTCTATAGGTGTAATTTACTATCAAATGGGAAAAATAGACTTTGCTCTTAATAAATATACCGAGGCATCTCACATTAAAGAGAAAATCGGCGATTTATCGGGACAAGCTACATCTTTAAATAATTTGGCAATCTTATATCGCCAAAGAAAGAATTATCAGAAGGCATCAGGAACTATTAATAACTCTCTTGCAATAACCGAGAGAATTGGGGAGAAAAAATATTTAGCCGTTCGTTATGGAAATCAAGCTTCTATATATGAAGCAATGGGAAATTTCGAAGAAGTACTTCAAGGATATAAAAAAGCTCTAATGATCGAAGAATCTCAACAAAATTTGCAAGGAGTTGCTCAACAATACATAAATATCGGTGGAATTCAAGGAGATTTAGGAAATTATGAAAAGAAGATTGAAAACTATAGTAAGGCTTTAACAATACTAGAGAAATTAGATATAAAAACGGATATTGCCAATGCTCTCAATAATTTAGGGATTGCATACTATAAACATAAAAAAAACCATGCCAAAGCCATTGAATTGCTCCAGAAAGCTCTAACTATCTTCAAAGAGCTAAATCATCCTCAAATGATATTCAATGTAAGTAAAACATTAGATTATATACGTAAAGAATTTGAATTTTCATAATTATTCTGGGTTCTATATTCCCTTCTATCTGGGTGCGATTATAAAGTATCTAATTTATAGTTATCTATTTTTTGGCAAAAGTGTTTTCAATTCTTATCAATCTTTTTGATTTAATTTTAATATATTAATAGAGATTAGTATTCTTAACCGTTAAATCTATTTAATTGAATTATTATAATTGTAATATGGAATTAAATAAAAAAATAGAATTAGCTGCACAATGGATTGCAAACGCAGATCATTTAGTAGCATTCACTGGTGCAGGCATCTCTACTCACAGCGGTTTACCTGACTTTCGAGGTCCTGATGGAGTATGGACTCGCCGTGATAAAGGACTTCCCCCACCAAAAATGAAAGTTCCTTGGGATCAAGTAAAGCCAAATAAAGGTCATTTTGCACTTTATGTGCTGTTTAAGATCGGAAAACTAAAATATCTTATTTCTCAAAACGTTGATGGCCTCCATGCTAAATCGGGAATTCCTTTTGAAAAATTGTCCGAATTGCATGGAAACCAATACTTCATGAGATGTTTAGGGTGTGGAAAAAAATTTAGATTTGAAGAAGTAGGATGGGATAAACAAATTTGGGGAAATGGATATCGAACGAGCCAAATCCGAAGAGGACAACCAAAATGTCCAAAATGTGATGGCAGGCTCATCTCCAGCATTGTAAATTTTGGGGACCCCCTTCCAGAGGATGAGCTTTATAAAGCATATGAGCATTCCCAGAAAGCGGATATATTTTTCGTAATTGGAAGTTCTCTGGTGGTTTCTCCCGCTGCGAATATGCCCGGGATTGCGAAAAAAAACGGTGCTAAATTAGTCATTCTTAATTTAGGCAAAACTCCCTATGATAATAACGCAGACTTACGATTTTTCCAAGACATTAATAAAGTATTACTTCCAATTGTCACGAAAGTCAAACAGAAAATCAAATAGATATTTTCAAAGCATATATCATTATTTTAATTTTCCGTATATTATTTTATGCTTATTGTGTTGTTTTAAGACTTTTTGTCCTTCCCGATTGGAGAGAGAGAGGCTCATATCACCTTCACGAGATAAGGACCCAGTAAAGATAAGCCTGTTATCGGCGTAAATTTCAATATTATTGGAGGCATATTGTGGAGGGGCAGTGATAATAACTTTATTTTGCTTAACTTCAACATCTAGCTCTATTCTTTTTCTCGATCCTTCTCTACTTTCAATCGGGGAATATTTTTCATAGTCTGGAAAGTTTTTCTTTGTTTTAACTGGATTAATTGGATTCAATACTACATCTTGACCAAAAGAATAAATTTCAAACACCAATTGGTTGGTTTGAAAATCTCTTACTTCAATCACGGGACGTGCCAAGTCTTTATCTCTAAAACCCGAGGGTACTTTCACGGTCATTCTTACAATTAATACTGAGGAGATATCTCCTCCTTCAATAAAGATAATTGTATCAATGATAGAAGGAAGCATTCCTAGCTCCACCCTCCCGATAAATCTTTGGATTGCATCAATTGCAGAGCTACTATGGACAACACCGATCATTCCTACACCTGATAACCGAAAATCTTTATATATCTCAAAATCATTGGTTGTGCGAACTTCATCGAAGATGGTAAAGTCAGGACGTACTAAGAGCAAAACATCTGCCGAATTCTCAAGATTGCCATCCAATTTGGTATATTGGGTAATTTCTGGACGTACTTGTAAATCTCTTACACTTTCTAAGGTTTTTACGATCTTTTGGCTGTCTAAATAATAATTCGCTAATGCTGCTGAAAAGGTAGACTTTCCTGCTCCTGGTTGTCCGCATACAAGTATGCCCTCTGCTCGGTCTAATCTTACTTGAAGTCGTCGATCTATTGAATAATCAGATAGCTCTAAATTAACTAAGGGGCGCACTGCTGTAATCTCCACATCGTTTGAGAAAGGAGGTCTTGTAATGACTATTCGGAACTCTCTCATTTGAGTGACGAGCGCCCCAGTTTTTTCTATTTCTATGAAAGAATGTTGGTCCTCCCGAACGAATTCGATTATTTCTAACGCCACATCTTCAATAGCCTGATTTGATATTGGTTGTTCGGAGATCTGCTCCAGCCTCCAATCCCCAGGTGCCCCTTTCTTAGCATAAGGAGGGATATTTCTTTTAAGATGAACACTCATGGTTTGATCATCGAAATAATCCAATAATTTCAGGGATAAAAGATCTTTCGAAGTTGTTATCGCTCTATCTTTTACATATACTACCTCTAATCCCTCAAATTTACCAATGTCTCCTTGGATTCTATCCGTGGTAATCAGCTGTGCGCTATTTGTTTTCGCTTCTTGACGAATTAAAGCATCTAATTCTCCTCCGGGACTTAGTTTTATCTCCTCCCGAGTAGGACGCTTCCCGCTAATAATTAACTCGATATCTCCTTTATCGTGAAGCTCTCTGAGAGTCTTAAGGACGTCAATCCCAAAAAATCCAATTTCCTTTTGAATATTAGATCTATATTCGATTTCTGCAATCACAACATTCGGGATGATAATTTTAGGCTTGATTCCGAGATCTCCATCAGTCACCAACCTTAAAATCTGACCGTTAAAAATAACAGAGGTATCACATACAAATTTTTCATCTCCCGTAAGTATACTCGAATTATCTTCCATATTTCTTACTTTCACCCTCAATATCTTTACTTAAGATCTCAAATTTATTTACATTATAATAAATAGGTCTACTTAATCTATCAACCGTTGCAACTATTAATTCTTTGCGGGAGCTTAGAGCCACACGTGAATTGCGGTCTAGATCTCTTAATTCTATAGGGTTTCCCTCGAATACAGGGTAAATTAAATATCGGGAGGCATCTTTTCTGAAATCCGCTCCCCTTTTATAGACCATAAAATCAATCCCTCCACCAAATCCAGAACGTACTATATATCCCCTCCTCCTCAAGTCCATAAAGATTACGTATTTTTGCCAAAGATATTCATCATATCGGGAGAAATGACTGAGAAGCCCTTCAAAATTATATAGCTCTCCATTTTTATCGTTGTTCCTCCACAGTAGAATCCTTTTCCTTTCATGTAACAGAAGTACCTCAATAGGTTCTAATATTAAAACAGTTTTTCCGTTCTTTTTTTCTGTATTTCCTATATATGATTGTTCGTAGAATTCATCAATTCCCTCTTCATCTTCCACAACTACTTTATCCTTTTCAATAAAACCCTCAATCTGAATTTTTTCCTTCGTAATTTCGCTTTCTTGTTCAGTATCCGGCATGTGCTATCAATAATATATATACCATTTTTAATGAACTTTATGCTTTATTAGGCGCTAATATCTCTTCTTTTTGGAATAGTATATTAGAATGAAATAGAACGTAGGATAGGTTTCCAAATTGGTAAAAGAATAAAAAAAACTCAAATTTAAGATTAATTGATTAAAAAATAAGCGATTGAACGGCTCTATTCCTCAAGATCTTCAATAAAATCCCTTATTAAATCTAAAACTTCTCCATACGCCATAGCATCTTGCAAATTTCCTTCTATTGAGAGATCGCCCGCCATATAAGCACTTGTAGCATCAATGTCCCCACTTCCTAATCCCGACCATGTTTCTGTATCGGCATTCATTATGACAGAAGGGTCGCTTGCTTCTCCTTGCCCAACATCAAACTTACCGTTTCCTAATTTGACCCAATACTTAAAATCGGCGTCAGTATAATTATTTTGAATAATAATTTCATCCATATCATCTAATTCTTCTTTAACTTCTTCGATGTCTTTAACTAACTCTTTATAAATTCCAAATAACGTTAGTGCGTCCTTTGCCTCTCTTTTTTCTTTATCTCTTAATTCAATCAATTGTTTTATTAATTCGGCATCAACCATAATCTTTTAAACCTCCAATAGATACTATTTAATTTTTTGATTATTGTGTTAGAATAATTTTAATGTATACAATATACTTTTTCTTTTTTACTTAATAAACCTTACAATTTAGTTCACTTTCTAAGCAAGAATATTTAGGTAAAAACTAAGCTTTTTCATTGAGTGTTTGTATTGATAAAAATTCATCTGGTTCCAGAGCAGTTGCAAGCATTACCATATTAATCTCGCAGTGTTCTTTCCAATTTCTATGGTTAGTCCAATAGTTTGTTATTTCTTGACTAATTTTTTGATAAGAATGCAGCACATCCATTTTTTTTGAGGCTTCCAATCCAATAGCCAGACCTAATTCTCTAAATGCTAAGGTATGGGTAGTTGCCCGATATAAATGTAGTTGAGAATGAACTGCATTGATGATTTTAGAAATTAAATCTGAATCTTCCTTCATTTGATATAAGCGATATGCATCTACAAGTAGTTCTCCCATTCCAAGAGGATCAGAAGTTGTTAATCGCACCCGTTCCATTAACTTACGAATCTCTTCTATATGTTGCGTTAAATCTTTTTCTGTATATTTATTAATCACCTTATAGGTTACATATCCATTGAGAGGATCATGTTGACCTTGTGAGGAAATTAATGGACGGCTAAGATCAATACTCATTTTCCAATACATCCTCTCATCATGAATAAACGCTTTGGAGGCTTCTAAAAGTTCTATTGCCCATCTCATATATTTTTTTTCTTTGACAAATCTTCCTGTTTTAATGAGCGCAATCATCCATTTGGTAAGATAATGAAAATATTGTCCATCACGCTCCCATTCTAATCGCTGATTAAGATGCTCTCCAATAGTTCTTTCTGGAAGGGGTTTCCCTATGCGAAGACCCTTTTTTGTAGGATGCTCTTTGCCTGAAAGCCATCCCTCACGCTCATCATCATCTCTATGCTTTCCGAGCGTCTCATGAACTTGCCGGATTAAATCAATTGCTAATTGCTTGTATAAAGGATTTTGAGTCTTTTTATTCAATTGAATAAAATTACACACCGCAAAAGCATCCGTCCATAAATAACGCTTTGGAGGTCTATCGGAATTTAAACCAGTATTTTCAGCAAATTTTATCATTAGACTTTCTGCCAAGCTCATAAGATAAAATATATTCAACTTTTTATTAATAATTAGCTTTATTTTTATAGAAAAAACTGAACAATACCCTCACTGAGATTCTTCCTTAATACCTCAACCATTAATTTGAATAATTTTGAAGAATTATTCAAAATGTTATGGAAGATCTCTATAGGAAGCTTAAAAAACGATTACAAAATGCAGAAAGGATTCTCTTTCTTGGGCTTGGTGAACCAAAGCTAAGGGATGATGCGGTCGGACCGCATATTATCACGAAACTTCTAGCTTATAATGATGAGCGCTTTTTATTTATTAATGCAGGCATTGATCCGATGGCACGAATTGATCAAATCATTGAATTTAATCCAAGTCATATTGTTATTTTAGATACTTGTACGTTAAATAGGGAACCAGGTACGGTTGCAATCCTAGAAAGAGAGCATATGGCAGACCTTGTACCCATTTCAAGTCATACCATACCAATACATATTATACTTGATTATATCGCAGAAAAACTTCCCAATGTGAATTTCTTCATGCTTGGATTTGTTCCAGAAAACATAGAGGGGATTTCCACGCTACAGATGTATGGAAAGGGCAAATATTCCATTGATGAATTAAATGAAAATGAAGACTTACCATTCTGGCAAATAAATTTGACCGAAACTCTTAAAACTACGGCAGATGCGATTATTGATATGCTTAAAAATCTTATAAATGAAATTTAATCGAGTTCGTGGTCAGATTCTTTACCTTCTGCCATTTTTGTGATATATTGCACCAAAATCTTTATTGTTTTGTCGATTACTTGTTTTTGATTGCTATTTACTTCATCCTTGAATGTTTCTAAGAATTCAAGGACTCTATGTACCTCGTGCAGTTTTCTTAAATAATTAGTCCCTCTTTCATTTAAGGAGCCTCCAAATACCATATGCGTTATAATCCTCTGCTTAATAATAATTATGATCAATTAATAAATGAATATATTTAAGCCTACTTCTTGAAATCTATAAAACCTTATGTAACGCTTGATATTTTCAAAAATAAAAAAAAGCTATAAATGGAATAATATTTTAGTAATTAATAATATCTATTGCTTCTCTATCTTTATGTAGTAAGTTTTTCCGTCCGTTTTGAATTCTAAAACTTTATCCCCGTGACTTTCTACATATCGGTGTATATTTTCACCTGCTTCTGGAAAATCTCCGGTTATTTCAAGAATGTCACTAGTTTTCATTGAATTTAATTCCCGTTTTGTTTTTGCAACGGGCATTGGACACACTAATCCTGAACAGTCTAATTTCTTAATTTCTGCCATACTTTCACCTCATTATGTAAATAAAATCTTATCCGCTTCTTCGCACTGCTCCAAAAAGCCGTGCATGGTTGTTTTAATACAGCCCTCCATCAATTCATCTTCCCCCATTCCACGTGCTTTCATACATACACCGCACACTAATACATTTGCACCCTCCTCAATCACATCTTTAAGCCATTTTCCTACATTATCATAGGTAGAGGGATCTTGGTTTTTATGTGCCACCCATATTCCATCTTCAACTAGAAATATATTTATTTTGTGCCCTTCTAAAAGAGCGGTATATGCGAATCTGAGCATTGTATATGGTCTCTCTTTAGTGTATTGCCCGGATCCTATGGCAATTGTAAATACTTGCTGCTTTTTAGACATATATGCTGACTCCATCCATTTTAAGAATTATTCTGTGTACAATAATACTTAATGCCTATTAATATTTTCGTTAATATTTATTTATCATTTCGATAAATACACTAAACTTAAATAAGAAATATAAAGGTTGGCTTCTCGATTTAAAATATATTGATAAAATTTTAGTTTATTATTATGAAGGAAAAAGATTTAAAAAATAAAATCGCAGTTATTACGGGAGCAGGAGGTGGTATTGGAAGCGAAATTGTAAAATTATTTGATCAAAAAGGAATACTTTTAGTTTTAGCAGATCTAAATTCAGATGTAATTAATGAAATAAAAAAGGAACTCACTCAAGAACCTTTGATTATTAAGTGCAATATCACAAAATTAGAGGAGGTAAAAAACCTTATCTCTAAAACAATAAAAAAATACGGAAGAATTGATATATTGGTCAATACTGTTGGAATTATCATTCCTTCTCTGTTCGAAAATACCACCTATGATGATATAAATAAACAAATTAATGCCAATTTAATTGGAACGATACATTGTACCAAGGAAGTTATTCCCTTTATGAAAAAAATCGGTGGAGGGAATATTATTACTATCTCTTCTTTAGCAGGAATTGTACCCGAAACCTATAGTTCAATTTATACTGCCACAAAATTTGCATTAAGAGGCTTAAATTGGACTTTAAATTTGGAATTGAAAGAACATAACATTTTCGTGGGTACAATTTTTCCCGATTCCGTTGATACACCCATGTTGGAATATGAAGCTAAGCATGGAGGATCTCCTTTAACTTTCCTCCATGATCCAGTTCCTCCAAAACAAGTAGCGAAGGCAGTACTGAAGGCAATTATGAAGGAAAAAGTCGAAGTCTGTGTGCCACAGATGGAAGGAATCCTCTCAAAATTTATAATGTGCTTTCCAAGCCAGATAAAAAGATTATGGCCAAAATATGAGGTAAAAGGGGAAAGAAAAAGAGAAACATTTCTAAGATCTTTGGATA
The DNA here is from genome assembly GCA_008080765.1 of Promethearchaeota archaeon. GTDB lineage: Archaea > Asgardarchaeota > Lokiarchaeia > Sigyniarchaeales > SOKP01 > TEKIR-8. Next base: position 22,944 of record SHMU01000027.1, read on the forward strand.
GTTGAAGATAGCTCTCTTTGAGGTGTAGAACTTATTATTATAAAATTGACCCTCAATTGAAGTTAAAAGGTTTTGAAAAAATATATGCTTGAATGTATCTATTTGTGAACATATGATAAGAAATGGAACTCAAAAGGATAAGGAAATGAGAAAGTTTAAAGGATTGGATAATTATTTCATATATTTTATATATTTAACTAATTAAAGAAAGAAGTCCTTCTATTACGAAATTTAATTAAGCTTAAATAGAGGATTTTTCTTTAAATTTAAAAGAAAGTATTTTTTTTATCGTTTAATGAAAATAAAATAATATCTAATAAGAGCATGACATAAGATGGATATTACTACATTGAAAACTAATGCTATGGAAGCAAATAAATCAGAAAAAGGAGCAATTAAGTACTTAGTAGATTGTCTCTATGTGTATCAACAGGGAAATGATGATGCATTAGGTTATATGGGATATGTTCTTTCAAAAAGTTTTTGTAATGAAGATAGCTCCTCTCCGAGTGGATTTGTTCCAAATCCGAGATATACTAATTTAATAAAAGGATTGAGGGAAACCCAGAGAAGAAACTCGATATTAAGTACTATGGGTGGCACTTGGCAAAATGATTACAAAGATGTGGATCCTGATAATTATGAAATCAAGTTCACTAAAGAGATGATGGATGGAAAGGAGACACGATTTTTTATAAAAGCTGGTGGTCGTGATCGTGAATTTCCTATTAATGTAAGGAAGAATAATAAGGGAGAGTGGAAGATTATGGGTGGTCTTTCCACTTTATGCATGGATGTAAGAAAAACTAAGACAGAAACTGAAGACTTTTAATCTTAAGAAATTAGTACTGAAAAACAAATCCTTGTCCCTTTGTTCCTCCCCGCAGATTTGACTGAAATCTTTCCATTATGATTCTCTATTTTTTTTTAAATATATAATCCTAATCCGTTCCCTCAAGAGGATTATCTAAGCCATCGCTTCTTTATTTTCATTAGAGTAAACCGTTCCTCTTGAAGGCTACTCGTCAAGAATTTGCCGAACTCTTGAAGGGAGACACCCCAATGCCCTCCCAAGGGTCTCAGAAATATAATCTTTTATTGCGCACCCCCAACGCCGTAAATTTTTAATTCACACGCCAAGCACTCAACCTTCAGTTCCAATTGTATGTATAGATGAGAGAAGGTAAACGTCTTATTTAAATGAATGAAATATCTGAATCCTCACACCATTTAAAGAATATCCAGAAGTGTCCTGAGTTTTGGTAACTATGAATGAACCTAGATTTTTCACAGATTCTGAGATATTGAGACTTGTTATATCTCCTTTATAATGATATTAATATTATATTCTGAAATCTTCTCATTGAAAGAGAATGAAGAGACAGAAATATTAGACAAAATATGTTGCTTAACATAATCCCTATAACTTGAATTAAAAAACCAATGACGTGGAAGATCGAAGATAAAGTAAAAAAGATGTCCATTATCCATATGAAATGAAGAAATTGCATCATTTACCTTCTTGGAACATAAATCCCAAAAATCAAAAATGTCCTTATAGATTTTAAAAGATTTACGTATTGGTGCTCGTTCAAAATGTTTTGAAGCTAACACCATCATCAATGGAAGAGCATATTTCAATTGAATTCTGGGATGGTTTTTATTTAAAGATCTTCTAAATTCATTCCAGCTTGTGCCTTGCTTAAGTAATCCCTCCTCAATTTTTGCAAAATAAAACTTCTCCGTAAGATAGGATTTAGTGGAGACAAATTGAAAAATTCGTAATGCACCAGCTATCCTCCATTTTAGATTGTACTGATCTAATCTAAATAAAGCATCTTTCAACCATTCTTGTTGTTGACTCAGGTTTTTCAAATTAAAACACTTTCGAAAGATAACACTCAAATTCCTCGCGATTTCGTTATAGTAGTAGAAATAATGGTCATAGATAATTCCATAATCATAACCCCAAATATCGATGAATGTAAACACCTTTAAAGTTTTAAATAGTATATGAATTTGCCAGGGAGAGATGGATTCATCAGTAGTTATTAAATCAGAGTAAAGGGTACTACTTCCGTAATAACTGCTCTCACCCGTAAAAATAGTGCCAATCAGTAAATGATGCTTAATCACTATTCGAATCAACTTTTCTATGATTTTTGGAAGTGTAAATCGTTTCAACAACTCATTTTCTCTGATTAATTCTTCAGATACTAAATTATGCCAAGTTCTATTGAAAGGGCGGCTGAGATCATGATATAGTAAGATAAGAGGTACTAGCAAGGGGTTGTATGCATATAAATCTTTCAATTCTTTTTTCAATCTTACAATATTCTCTTCCTTTAAATTTATTTCAAATCTATCCGCCATAATTGAATAATAAACCTTAAGAGTATGAATTGTATGCCGTAATGTTCTAAATGTCTCTTTTTTATAGATTTTCATGCCATTCATGAAGATTTTAAACCCATTTGGAAAAATGGTCTTAAGTTGCTCCATCTCCTTAGAATTCATTAACTGCTCATCTGAAATAGTCCAAATATGTAGATTGGAGTGAAGAAAAATATTTTTAAATTTCTCGTAATACTGTTTCTGTAAGTCCATTTTAAGTTTAAAATGTTATAAAAAAATCCATAATAATATGCCAATAATGGTCCCAAATATAATAAGAAAACACAATCCTGGCCATGAAAATACAATGTTTTTTACATAATTAATTTTAAAATTAACCGCTTCATATGGACAGAGTTCGGCACAACAATAGCAAAATATACATTTATTTTTATTCCAGATGGGGGTATTTTCTTTTTTAATTATTTCTGGAGGTGTAATGGCATCACCTGGACAGTTTTCCCAGCATGTGGAACAGAGTTTGCATTTTTTTGGATCAAATTTTACCGTTGCTCGAAACACCACATTACCCATATAATCTGCTAACCAGGAGGGTAAAGGTACAGAAATAGGGCGACGCCGGGGAATCTTGAACGTTTTTGAAACTGCTGATAAACTTTCTCCTAAAAATTGAATATTAGATAAATCTGAGGTTCCAAGATCTTTTTCTTCTGCTTTTTTTATATATTTTACATCATTAGGATTAAGCCCAATTACCTTGCATACCGTAGAATCTAGCGCAACAGGATCATAGCCTGCCATGATCAAATCCAATTTGACAACATCTCCCTTGCTTGGTCCCTTTCCTTCTTGGCACAAATAACCATCGATAACAGTCAATTGTGGATTTGAAACAGAATAAATATCGGCTAATGCAGAGGAAAACATATCTTGAGTGGAAAATCGCGCATGAGTTTTTGCTTTATTTCCCAATAGTAGAGTTCCAAACATGTTTTTGATGCAACACGTTAAAAGACATTGCCAATGCGTTTTTATTTTCGGGATGTTAATTATAAGATCAGCCTCTTCTATTAGAGGGGAGGAAATAAATTTTTCAAACACTAAAGGCTTTTTTATAACATATTCTTTACGTTCTGTTTTTTCAAAAGAAGTCCATTTGACGTTTTCCTCTTCGCAAACCATTTTTATTCCGCTTCCTTCAAATGCTCTCTCCGTTGCACCCGGGGAGGAAGTACCGCTTGATTCAGCTACAATAATGTCTTTATGGTTATTTAGTTTAATCCATTTAATCACGGCTCTGACAACTTCGGGATGCGTTGTCACCGCTCTTTCTGGCTCTTTACTCATTAAAATATTAGGTTTAATAATAATTTTCATGTTATTTTTACTGAAAAGACTTGCAGCATTTATTAGTTCAAGGGCTTGATAAACCGCCTGCTCTATATTCTCATTCTTTACTTTTACAAGAGAGATCTGATTAAAATCCATTAGAAATTCCACATCTCATTTATATTGTATTTACTCCCAACAAATAACTAATTATAGTATTATTACATAATTTAAAAAAATCTCTCTAATTTACAACAGATTTTGAAAATTGTATTCAAAATAGAATAAAAGCGAACAATTCCAAATAGATAAAAAGCTTAAAAAGACTATAATTCATAAAATCTAACTATTGAGAATAATTTTTTTAAAAATATCCTATAAAATACGTATCCTCATCATCAACACATTCCATAGGTAATACTCCATATGCAAATGCATATTTTTCATTCCAGATGGGTTCATTATCGAGATCGGGACCCCCCACCATTAGATAAAGGCTCCACACTAATTCACTACAATAATAACTATTTCCATTAATTTGTTTTCCTGTAATATTATAATCATAAGGAAATCCAATTTTAGTCTGGGCTAATATTGCAGAACAGAACCTTATTTGTTTTGAAGTTCTCACTCTATATACGGATCCTCCAGAAAATATCTCATAATGAACATCTGGAGGCTGTGCCTCTATAACCAAACCATTCCCAATATATATTTGCACATGGTCATATTTTCCTGAAACAAATTGTTCTGTTTTTGATTCATGAAAAATCAAGTCACCCATTTGTAAGTTCTTAATGTTAATATTTAAACTGTCGTATACATTGATATTTAAAACAAGAACGAGTAATATTAATAAAAAGATCGTTTTCCTCTCCATAATAGAGCCTAATAAATATCCAAATACCATTTCTGGTTAATTCTAAGGAATAATGTAAAATTTTTAAATTTTGATTTTTAAATAAGATTTTCATTATTCAATTCTTTGATGTTAAAATTTGAAATAGCTGATTTTGGCAGAGAAGGTTCAATTCTATTTTTATCATATATGTTCTACTACGTCTAATCACTCAATATTGCATTATAGTGAATATAGTTATTCCTCAAAAGATTTAAAATGAATCCATCTATAATGACTTCTATAGAGTCATCAATGAAAAAAAGTAAATAACTTTCTTAACCTATTAAAGCAATTGACATTCTTTTTGTAAAATTTATTTCGAATTATTTCCAGAACAATGAATAGAATATAAAAGTAGTAATTTTGATTTAATTATTTAAAACGCTTAGCTCTTTAACTGTTTTATATATTTCTCCTAGTAATTTCTTAGAATCAAACATAAACATTTTTGAAGGACAATCAGTAATTTTTAGTTGTTTATTTTGTTCTTAGAGAACATTTTTTTAGTACTTCGTTTTTACTTAAGATATAATCTGAATGGAGTTTTTATTAACCTTAATCTATTTTCAATTATCACATCAAGATTTTCAATTAACACATCAAGATTTTCAATTAACACATCAAGATTTTCAATTAACACATCAAGTAATAAATTTATTAAATATAATGGAGAGATTAAAATAATCTCGAATTTAATCCAAAATAAATATATGAAGTGAATTAAAATGAGCAAATCAAAAGAAGATTTGAAAGCAGCGTTTGCGGGCGAAAGCCAAGCAAATAGGAAATATCTAGCTTTTGCAGAAAAGGCGGAAAAAGATGGTTTTCCACAAGTGGCAAAAATATTTCGTGCGGCAGCGGCAGCCGAAACTGTGCATGCGCATAACCATCTTAGAGCCATGGGAGGTATTAATTCTACCTTAGAAAACATCAAGGAAGCTATCCAAGGGGAACATTATGAATTTACCAAAATGTATCCAGAATTTCTAGAAGATGCGAAAAAAGAATCTCATAAAGAGGCAATACGAACTTTTAATTATGCTAATGAAGTTGAAAAAGTTCATCATAGATTATATGAAGATGCATTAAACGCAGTTAAAGATGGAAATGATTTAGAAGAACAAGAGATATATGTATGTTCTGTGTGTGGATATACTCATGAAGGAGAGCCCCCTGAGAAATGCCCCGTTTGTGGTGCTGCTAAGAAAGTATTCAACAAAATCGACTAAACTCAAGTTAAATTTCTTAATTTCTTAATTCTCTTTTTTGGTAAAATATCTAATTACATCTTTTTTATTTTTATAAAGTTATAAAAAAAAAGGCTATATTATAAAATGGAACTAATTCTTAAATCAAAAACATACAAAATCTTCTGATCTCAATTTATTATCGATATGTTTAAAAGAAATTTTAGATTTTCAATAAGACTGCGAAAAGATAATACATATTGGTAAAATTAAATGAAAAAAATAATACAATAGACTTTAATAAATGCATTTTGGGGAAGGAGTATAAAAAATATGTGTCATCTTTATTTTGCAACTACTGCTCGAAAGGAAGGAGAACTTAAAAAATAAGGAGGAAGATAATAATATTTTAGTGAAGAGGAATTAATAGACACAATGATTGATTTATTGGATCTAGTAGAGCTTCTAGATGAACAGAAGAACAATTCTGAAACTATAAAAATTATTAAAAGTATAGCTACCACTACAGATGCTCTCGAGGAGCATAAATAGAAAGAAAAGAAAGAGCTTTTTCTTTTCTTTTCTTTTCCTTATAATTTAGGGTTTGTTCAAAAATAACTTTCCATTAGTTTTTTAAGAAGGTATTTCTTAAAGCTTTTGCAGTGGAAATTTCATC
>SHMU01000028.1 GCA_008080765.1 Promethearchaeota archaeon
CTTGAAACATAAACGATCCTCGGAGGAAGTGAAAACCAGATGCAGTTATGCTAGACTATTTAGTGCGTCATAAATAAATTAAGTGCTTCCTTTCATCAATTAATTAGCAATCAAAAATTAAAAAAAGAATCGAGCAAACTTTGAATTTTTATTTAAATATTTTGAACACTAGCTAATTTGCCCACTATTTTTATAAGACTAATTAAGGCGCATTAAAGTTGTTCTATCTTGTTTATGGTGTTTTCTAATTCCACATTGATATCTTTCGAGGTTAATTCTTTGAATTCATACACATTTAATTCATAACTACTCGAAAATTCACTATACTTTCCTTTCCCTCTTATCATTAGATCCTTCCCGAGTAATGTTTGGGAAACATTCTCCACAAAAGTTTCATATTCAGGAGTATTCACTAATTGAGCAAGATCTTTTGTTTTAATACCTAAAATCTCTTCTGCTTGTTCTCCGATGAATGTAGTTCTAATTGTACCCGTTCCATCATCAATGATCATATTCAAAATCATCCGTTTTTCCGGTTCTCCCGGTTCTTGGCACGTACAATTATCGATCTTTTTATAACAATTTGAGCACGCCTCATAAATTGTTATATTGTTGAATAATTTCACAATAACTCCTTTAATCTCGTATATATCGGAAGAGTCTATTTCTGAGATTTTTGTATATGATCTTGTAAACTTCCTCTCCCCCTTAGGTGCTGTGGGGCTTTCAAGCTCCTTTATGTCGCTAATTTTTAGATCAATTAACTCTAATTCAGAAGACGGAATAAATGAAATTTCTGTTCGATTGGAAAAAGTACTAAATCTGGGTAATACATTTTTTAATACAACACCCTGATTGACTTCCAAAACTTCAGAATATTTCTCTGCAAATTCCCTCCACAAGGTGACTCTGATTGCATCCGTCTCATCACTTACATTAAAAGTTAATAAGGCGACTTTATCCCCCGATTTCAGCGTTACTTCTTTAAGATTATCGACGGAGGAAATAACACCCTTGAAGGAGACTATTTCATTCATATTTTGTAATGATTTAATATCCTTAACTTCTTTTCCCGAAATTTCTGGTTCTTGATCAACAGCTTTAATCTTGGTGCTAAAATTAGCATTTAATTCAATTGCTTGAGGATCCATATTACTCTGGCGTGGACTCAGATTTGTTAATTTCACCGTTTGTCCAACATCTAGCTGATTTAATTTCTTAACATTTTCATTCCAAAAGGTCACTCTAATTGATCCTGTAGAATCGATGAGTTGAATTGAGGCTACCTTACCTTGACTTCCGTCTTTTTTTTCAAAGGTATTTACTGTGCTTTTTCTAATAATCTTTCCTTCTACTGATATGGCTTTATGGGAAAGATTGACATTACCTATCTCAGTGGGTTCTTGACTAATCTTTGGGTATTTAGCATAATCCACATCTTTTGGATTTAACTCGATTTTTCCCAATCTTCCTACATGTATTTCTGGATTAGAAAAATTATTTTCTTTAACATAGCCATTGACAACTTTTACCAATTCATTTAAATCAAAGTCGTCATGTGTAAGAATCTCCGCTTTATCATCCCATAAGACTATTCTTATATCTCCTGTAGTATCATGCAATAAGAATGATCCTACTTTTCCTTCGTTTCCGTCTTTTCTTTTAAATGTATGAATTTTGTAGATAGCTTTTACTCTTCCGATTAGAATGATATTTTTCATGCCTAATTTTATATCTGAAACATTGAGTTCGATATCATCTAATAATTCGCTATCTTCGCTTTTAATATCCACTCCTAGCTCTTTTGCGATGATAAATAATGCTCCTTCTTCTGAGATTAATCCTTTTAGCTCCTCTTTCTTTTCATCCACTAAATCTTGGATTTCTTTCTTTGAAAGCCCTGTGTCTTCAATTATCCTTTTAATGTAATTATCAATTTTCATCTTTTTTTACATACTAAATTTTTTTATTAAAATCACATTAAAGATTTTAATGTTTATATTACTTTAAAATTATTTTATTATTTATTTATTAATCCCCCCCTAAAAAAGTGTTATTAAATTAATATACGTGTTGATATAGAAAAGGCTTTAAATTATGAATCCTAATGAATTAAATAATGACTTCCTTTAAGATTATTCCAGTAATTGATGTCTTAAAGTCAAAAGCAGTACATGCAGTTGGAGGAGAAAGATCAAAATATACTCCAATCAAATCCCCCTTATTTAAGAACCCCGATCCTTTCCAAATGATTATGAAATTAGTCAGAACATTTAATTTCTCTACATTTTATATAGCTGATTTAGACTCCATTCAATTTGAAAAGCCAAATCACTCCCTCTATTCAAAAATCTTAGAGCATCACATTGATGTAACTATCCTCTTAGATCCAGGAATTAAAAATGAAGTGGATTTCACGAAGTTTCCCAATACGCCTCATCTTAAGCTAATTTTAGGACTAGAAACGATTGAGTCTCTTGACATCATTAAAAAAGCAATTAAATACTTCGGGAAAAATAGAATCTTAATTAGTCTCGATATGTATAAAGGACACATCCTTTCCAAGAGTGAGAGTCTTAAGAAATTAAGCCCGCTTGATTTCATTAAAGAAAGCGATAAGTGGGATATTAATGAACTTATTTTGTTGGATTTATTTCGCGTAGGTCAAAAAATAGGTGGAATCCCCCCCTTATATGATGAAATCAACAAAAATTTTAATGGAAGAGTCTTGGTTGGTGGGGGTATAAAGAATGTTCAAGATCTTCTCATGTACAAAAGAAATAATTTCACGGGTGTTCTAATTGCCACCGCATTATATGATGGGTCAATTACGAAAAAGGATATTGAATCTTTAAGGTAAAGAATTATACTACTAGAATCTTTCCTGCACTTGATATATTGAGGGCTTTTTTACAAACAGGACAATTGGCTTTCATTCGAATCCATTCTAAGAAATGATCTTTATGGGCTCTTGCCCCACAGATGGGGCAGCTTTTCACCTCATCATAGATTTCAATTTTTTTTTCGCATACTGCACATTTAGCCTTGGATTCTGTGTGCAATAAAATGCGCTCCTTTTTTAAATCCAAAAAGACTTTTTCTATATTCTCTGGTGTAGGATTTAATTTTTGTATTTCTGAATTTACTTTTATACAAAGTACGGTTCCTTCCTTTCCATCTTTTCTCTTTCCTAACCAAACTAACTTCCCTCTCAGATCTGGAGCTCCCTCTTGTTTTAAGACTAATTCCAAATCTTTATTTTCAATAACATACGTTTGAATTACTTTTGTATATTCTAAATTGAGGTGGGGTGTGATCTCATTGATTATTTTCATGGGGTCAGCAAATGCATCCTTTTTTATCTCGACCTTATTCTTTTTATCGCGTACCATTATTACCAATATTCTTTTATGGTTTTATTTATTCTTATGATACTTATAACCTTAATTATTGGTTATAAATTTTTGGTTTTTGATCTAAAAAAGATCTTAACCCCATTCGAGGATTTATTTAGCAGTTGATTATAAAGATTTTGCAGTTGAGGAGAAGAGCTTCCTCTTCTTAAAAAAAAATTTATTAATATATAATTTATTTTTATCAATGATCGATAATGCAAAATACTATCAAATTATTGGTATCTCCCCAAAATCTTGAGGAAGCGCAGATAACCATTAAAGCGGGGAGCGATTATATTGACTGTAAGAACCCCAAGGAGGGCTCCTTAGGCGCTAACTTCCCCTGGATTATAAAAAAGATGAAGGAACTCATCCCTAAAGAGAATAATCAACTACTAAGTGCGGCAATTGGGGACTTCCCCTATTTACCAGGAACAGCATCATTGGCCGCATTAGGTGCCGTTACTTCGGGAGCAGATATAATAAAAGTAGGCTTGATGGGTCCTAAAAATGAACAAGAGGCTCTCGATTTAATGAAACCCGTGGTAAAAACAGTTAAAACGTATAATAAAAGTGCATTAGTCGTGGTAGCCGGTTATGCAGATTACTCCCGGATGGAGGGGTCTCCCGAATTTTTATCAATTCCTTCAATTGGGGCAAAATCGGGAGCAGATATTGTGATGCTTGATACCTATATAAAGGATGATAAAAATTTATTTGATTTTTTGACAATAGAACAATTAAAGGAATTCAATAGTAAAGCTAAACGTATGGATCTCCAAGTAGCTTTAGCAGGAAGGCTCAAATTTGAAGATATCGATAATATAAAAAAAATAGGACCCAATATTATTGGGGTCAGAAGTGCTGTGTGTAAAGGATTCGATAGAAATAAAGGAAAAATGGATCCTCATCTTATTAAAAGTTTAAAAGAAAAACTACTCGCATATGAATAATTAATATAATAATGGTAAAAGAATAAAGATTGAAGAATAAAAACTCAATCCTCAACCCTCAAAATGATATCAAAAACTATTATAAAAATTGCTGGAAAGGAAAATTTATTTGATCTAAATATTTGTGCAGAAGAATTTATAGAATTGATCGATAATTTTAAATCAAAATTCTTAAAAAAACAATTTTTCATTTTAATGGCTTATTATAATTCTGTGTTGGCTGGAATACTTGTTGCTGAAGATAAAAGCAAAAAGGTTGATTCCTTAGAAAAAATTGTTCCCACTATGTCTTTAAAACTTTTATTTGTAAATCCAAATTACAGAGATATGGGGTTAGGAAAAAAATTAGTTAATTGTTTTATCATGCTACTCCTGAAAAAAGATTTTGCCTCTATTTCTATAGAACTTCCAAAAAATTATCGTGAAGGAATCCATTTCTTTCTCCAAAACGATTTTCTTAGCTACAAATTCCGACAAAGAGAAAAAGTGGGTAATAAGGTCATTTTAAGATGTAATTTATGGAATGATTATGGGATACGAGATTGTCAATTAATTCAATTAGATTCTCAAACTCTTTATTAGAAGAATAATACTCTTCTATATACATATTTAAAAATAAAAGAGAATAACTATGTTCAAAAAAGAATTAGGTATAATTGGAACGGGAAAAATGGGCAGTACATTATTAGAACAATCGACTAAAATCATAAGCAAAGAAAAAATCATCATCTATGACATTAATCAAGAGACCCTTAATGAGGTCTCCTCTAAGTATGGTGTAGAAACCGCTAAAAATAACGCAGAAATCGCAGAAAAAAGCAAGTATATTTTAATCGCAGTGGTCCCTCAAGTAATTGATAATGTGTTAAGTGAAATAAAAGATGTAATATCCGAAGATCATGTGATAATTTCAATCGCTGCGGGAGTTTCGATAAGTCATATTGGAAAATATTTTAATAAAAACATTGAGATCATACGAATCATGTCCAATGTTGCAGCATTAATAGGAGAGGCAGCATCCGTGATTTCTAGCAATGAATTCGTAACACATGAAAATTTAGAGTATGTTAGAAAAATTTTCGAAGCTGTGGGCTTGACTATTCTTTTGGAGGAGAGACATCTTAATGCAGTGACAGGGCTCTCAGGAAGCGGTCCCGCATATATCTTTCTCATAATTGAATCTTTAGCGGATGGAGGTGTAAAGATGGGACTTCCTCGTGATGTTGCTCTAAAATTAGCCGCTCAAACCGTTTTAGGCGCCGCTAAAATGGTATTAGATACCAAATCACATCCCGCAGAATTACGAGATAAGGTGGCAACTCCGGGAGGGACCACAATTACCGCCTTGCATCTGCTGGAATCACAAAAGTTGCGAGCCTCCTTAATAACCGCAGTGGAGGCTGCGACAAGAAAATCTCAAGCTCTAAATTCTAAAGAATAAAAATATATTGATTGATGATCTTGTACGTGTCTTAATTTAACTTTAGTGAAATCATTATAATCATAATATTAATTTAAATTAGCAAATTTTTCTATTTGTAGTAATATATTATACCTCAAAAATTATTAATTTTAAGGAAGTATGAAAATCTTAGCCCAACTACGATATGCTCAACAAGAAATAAATAAGGGATATGCCAATCAAACGCTATATGTGAATTTGACCACCAATGAACTTTTCATCAAACCCGTCACACAAAAAATGAAGGACCTTTTCATTGGTGGGAAGGGGTTTAATCTCTTCTTAATGTGGAACGCATTACCTAAGGATAGAATTGTCAAATGGGGCGATCCCGAAAATGAAATATGTATCGCAAGTGGACCCTTGGGAGCAAGCACCTATTATCCGGGTGCGGGCAAATCTATTGTTACCACAATATCCCCACTCACAGGTATTATTATTGATAGTAATGTAGGAGGATATTTTGGACCCTATCTTAAATTTTCTGGTTTTGATGCCTTAGAAATTCAAGGAAAAGCAAAAAACGACGTCATCTTATTTATTAATGGACAAGATAACCTCATTACCTTGGAACAAATTGAGGAATCCGATTATATTCCTGAATATTCTCATCTCCTCACGCAAGCTCTCACTCAAAAGTATGCAAAAGACTCCAGTAGAGGACAGCTCCAACAAGTTTCTGTCGTAAGTACGGGGCCTGCTGCCAAATTTTCCAGATGGGGGATGTTAAATTTTTCTTGGTATAGTCGGAGGAGAAAATGGGCTTCTTATAAACAAGCCGGACGTGGCGGATGTGGAACTGTGTTTGCCGATAAGAATCTAAAAGCCTTAGTGTGCCGCGCCCCTAGAATAGATGCGAGAAAAAATAATCCCGCAGATCCTGAATTAGTAAAAAAAATTGGACGAACCCATCATAAAGAAATAGTAGAACTGGATCCTACTCATAATCAAATGAGAGAAGTGGGCACAGGATATTTACCCGATATTATGAATGTGACAGATCTCCTGCCCACAGAAAATTTCAGATTTGGACATCACCCCCAGATCGCGGGTAAAGAAATCCCTTTTAAACGCCAAGTATGGGCGGATCTCTTTGCAGAAGATACGGGAACGGGGGCGGATGGCTGCTGGCTAGGCTGTTCTGTAAGCTGCTCCCACTACAAACGAGGGTATACTGTTAAAACGGGACCTTTTAAAGGTAAGAAGGTAATTGTTGATGGACCTGAATATGAAACAATCGCTGGATGCGGCTCAAATTGGGGGGTTTGGGATCCTGAATGGGTTTTAGAAGCAAATTTCTATTGTGACACCTATGGATTAGATACTATAAGTGTAGGTACGGGTATTGCCTTTGTCATGGAATGTTATGAGGCAGGTATACTAGATAAGGGAATAACTGGCGGATTAGAATTACATTTTGGAAATGCAGAAGCGGCACTGGATCTTATCCACCAAATGAGAGAAGGTAAAGGTTTTGGGAGGGTGGTGGGACAAGGTATTAAATTTATGAAGAATGAATTTACTAAATATGGGGGAGATCCTCACTTTCTTCAAGATATTGGTATGGAACATAAAGGTCTTGAATTTAGCGAATACGTCACAAAAGAATCCTTAACACAACAAGGAGGATATGGTTTTACTAATAAGGGACCCCAACATGATGAGGCGTGGTTAATTTTTGAAGATGTCGTCAGAGGGTCTATTCCTTCATTTAAAGATAAAGCCGCGGCATTAACATGGTTTCCTTATTTTAGAACATGGTTTTCGCTGCAAGGATTATGCAAACTTCCGTGGAATGATGTTGTGTCAGAAGAAAATTATAAACTCCCCATCAAGGACCCTGATACAGGAGAATTAGTTCAATCCAAAATCCCATATCACGTTCAATGGTATGCTAAGTATTATTCTGCCGTTACTGGAATAGAATCCGGTCCTGATGACATTATCAGGGATTCCGAAAGGGTTTATACTTTCCAGCGAATCTTTAATATTCGTCAAGGAAAAGGATTACGTAAAGATGATTCTCATTTTCCTTATCGCGCTATGGGACCAGTTACCAGACTTGAATACGAAAGCAGACAAGAACGCTACGATGATCAATTAAAAACATTGATAGATGTAAATCCAGAAGGAAAATCAACCGAAGAAAAAATGAAGATCTTACGAGAATATAGAGAAAAACAATATGAATTACTCCAAAATGCCGTGTATAGAGAACGACGCTGGACGAAAAATGGATGCCCCTCGATTGAATTGGTGAAAGAATTAGGTCTCGACTGTGAAGAAATACTACAGATTATTACGCCCCATCAATAATTCTTAAGCTGATAAGAGGGCTCCGTTTTCATAAATTTGGAGTATATGAATGTTATTATCAGATTGGTAAGTCTTAAAAATTTTCACTATTTTAGCAACTTGCTTTTGTTTGCAGACTGCAAATACAGATCGCCCCAGTTGGTTCATACTTGCCCCAATAATTTTTTGCGAATTTAACTCATTAATTAACTCTTTTGTGGTATTCAAATTTAAAATATCTAAAATCTCTGTTTTTTCAGTAAATTCTATTGAATATTTCAAAAATGTTCCAATATGAGGATTTTTGATAAATTTTTGTAAAACATCTGCACCGATCTGTTTTATTTTAAGATTTAGCTCCCTATCGGAAAGAACTGATTTGGTATGAATATCTCCAAAGGTGGTACAAATTACCTTTAAATTTGGGGGGACTGGTATTTTTTCATATACACATGGATATCCCCCCTCTTTAAGTACGCATAAACCCGAACCTAATAATCCACAGATCGTCCCTAATCCTGTTTTATTAATTACTTCTGCAATATGTGCGATTCTTCCGCACTCAAATGATGACAACTCTAATTTCAGAGCCTTATTTAATCCATATACGGCTCCTAACGCTCCAGAACCACTTGCTCCGTATCCACATCCTACAGGAAGCTCAAAATTATGCCTTATCTGTACTTTAAGAGGGGGGTTAATTTGTGGTTTGAGATAATTAAAAATATAGGAGGTTGTTTCTGCCCTTTCATCCAATTGAACTCCATTAATAAAAATAGTGCAGACAGATTCATCCAACCCTGATTCTCTTTGCAAAGCTATTGTGGTCCTTCCCATCGCACTAAGAGATAAGCCCGCTCCGCGAGACCCAATTAATTCTGGGTTTTGGATTCTCTGACCGTTAATCATGTCGACAATTTCAAAAAATCCCGTAAGTCTATGAGGTATCTCTATTGTAACTTTTTTTTTCCTTATCATTATCAAGCTTATTAAAGGTAGATAAATACAATATTATAGAGTAAAAGAAAAAATAAAATAAAAATTAAGCTTTTTGATAAGGATATTTATGAGAAAAGATCGAATTGTGATTAAAATTGGGGGATCTTTATTATTTAGAAAAGATCACCGCATAAATTTCCAAAAAATTGAAGAATTTTGTGATATTATCAAAGATCAGACAAATTATAAAGAACCACTCCTTGTAGTGGGGGGAGGAATTATCGCTCGAGAATATATAGGCTTTGTAAGAAATTATTCCGGAAATGAAGCCTTATGTGATTTATTAGGGATTGATATTTCTCGCGTAAATGCAAAATTATTGATTTCCTATTTGGGAGAGCTAGCATATCCCCTTGTACCTGCAACCTTCGCAGAATTATCACTGGCCATGCTTTCAAAGAATATAATTGTAATGGGAGGGCTTCAACCAGGACAATCTACGACCTCGGTAGCTTTAGAAGTGGCGGAATTTATTAAAGCATCAAAGGTTCTCATCTTGACTAATGTAAAGGGGATCTATGATAAAGATCCGCATACCTTTCCAGATGCACAATTATTAAAAAAAATAACACCCGCACAGTTAACTGATCTTATTATAAAAGAAGCTTCTTCTACCCAAGCCTCCGCCGGAGAATACCGAATCTTTGATGCCGTTTCACTACAAATCCTAAAAAGAAGCAAAATCGAAGTTAATGTGGGCTCTGGCATGGATTTAAGCGCATTGAAACAATTCTGGAAAGGAAATGCCAATACGATTGGAACAATTATCTCCAATTAGCTTTTTTCATAAATTTTTTTTAAGATTCTTAATTATTCATCTTAAGATTCTAAATTATGTGATACAAATCACCTCATAGTGAGTGTGAATAATTGAATGACTCCATCATCATGGAAAGATCAGATTGAAAAGAAATGGGGGCCTCATAAACATTGCCCTATCTGTGGGAAAGCTATGCCGCCCGATAGAAAGTTTTGTAGTCAAGATTGCCGCGATAATTATTTGCAAGATCAAAAAAAACAAAAGAAAAAGGGCAGATATCAGATCGTATTTCTCGTAGCAATGATGGCAGTGATGTTTATCTTCATGTTTTTCGTTCTTTAAAGCAAATCTTTAAAATCAAAAAAAATTTTCTAATATATTTCTCTCTTAATTATTAAATCAGATGCTATATAGATTTTATAATTATTTCTAATCTTCTTCTTTATCATCAGGAAAAAGCGAATCTATATCTATTTCATCTTCTCAATTGTCTATATGAGTTACCCCATTCCTTGCTTCTTCTTGCCGCTGTATCATCTTATGTACTTCCTTGACAATTTCATTAAAATATTTCTCTTTATTATACTTTTCTTGGATGTCATCAAGTTGATTTGTGATGCCCAATTTTTCACATAATTCTTTAATTACTTGATTTTGGGATACTATATTTACCAATCTTTTAGAATCATAATATATACTCTCTCCTCTTTCATTGTATAAAATACGATAAGTTTCAAATACCGCAAAGGGGATATTCACCTCTTTGCATTTCGCTACTTTCCATTTATCCTTTTGCTTTATATCCTCATCAAATGAATGCCAATAACCATTAACCTCACTTACGAACTCTAAACCATTTAATAGTTCAAAATACCCATCTAGATCCCGTTGATATCCCTCTTATTTATAAAGGGAAGTGATATTTGGATATGGATCATGAAACATTTTTATTGCAAAAGACTATAAAAATGTAGAATTTAAAAATTACCAAATAAAAGGATTGAAAAGTTACCAAATAAAAGGATTGAAAAGTTACCAAATAAAAGGATTGAAAAGTGAGCTTTATATATAGGGATTCAAAAGTTTAGTAAAGGAAATGATGGCAAAATTGCAAAATAAGAAAAAATTTGAGGATTATGTTCTTGATACTGAGGAATTACTTTCTAAAATTAATAAAGAGAAAAAAATTGAAGATCTTGCAGAAGCTGATTTGAATATTTTACATGAATTTTTGGTTAATTGTGTTAGAAATATAGAAAAAATAAATAATCATCACGAAAAATATTTGGTAATATATAAAAAATGGCTCCGAAGAGGAGAAAAAGATTTATCAACAAATTTTAGAACTCACGGAAGGATTTGAAATAGTACGCCCTTATGGTAAGAAAAACGCAATTTGGAATAAAAGGATAACTAAAACGTTTTTAATTGGCAAAGAACGCAAGATCTCATAAATAAGTTAGGAATTAGATATAAAATTCAACCAGGACATGCACAAGCAATTGACCATATTAATATTTACTTTTTAGATAAAATTCAAAATTATTTAAAGACTCTTAAGCACAAAAAACTTCTAGTCGGAAATTTTGATGTTTTTAATCTATTTGAAGAATATATTTCCTTTGGGGAATGGCAAAACTATTTGGCCTACCAAATAATTTTATGTACACCCACAGAAGACCAAAATATGCAAAAACCGTATTTTCAGACCATAGGTTAGAATTTATGGAAGTTGGATTAAAGAAAACAATTAATAAATTATATCTTATGAATTATGAAAAAGTTAATAATGACTATCAATTGGAAGCTATTTTAAATCAAATTGAAAGAAAAACAATAGAAATAATAGAAGAATATAAAGAAAATTATGAAGGTTTCAGATATAATAAGCCAAATTCACAGATACATCTCTATCATCCTAATTTTAAAAATGATTATTTCTCTGAAATAAGAAGCATGGATTTCGATAAAATTTATTGGTTTGAATTTTTACTTGCAGATGGATGTATCTCAATACATAGACAAAAGCATTATGAAATTAAATTTGGGTTGAAATATAAGATGTATTATATAAGATTTAAAATAGGACGATTAGATGATAAAATAAATAATAGGACAAATATGGCACAAGATCTAATTGAATTGGGAATGGAATATGTATTTGTTTCTGAAAAGGGAAAAGAAGGTTGGTGGGTGAAAAAACCTAATTTGAAGAAATGCATCACAAAAATTAAAGATTTACCTAATTATGATACTTTGCTTTCAGTATTAATCTTGGGTTTTTATGATGGAGATGGAACATTATCTCATGGAAATTATTCCATTTTATATTCATCTAATAAAGAATTCTTGCAAGAAATTAAGTATTATACTGGTATTAAGAATGATGTAATAGGGCCAATCCAACAAGAGTATACTGATTCTAAAGGTAATATTACTATTATTAATATGTTTACGCTTCAAATTGATCCAAATTATCGGAATAAAATGTTTAAAAATTACTCAAAAAGTATGATTAGAAAACGCCCAACTCATCTAAATAATTGTTCTAATTCCACTACTTAAAATTTAAATATTTAATGAATTGTTGATTTATTATTATCGATTTGATTTTTATATCCATTAAATTTATTTTAAAGATTTAATTAAAAACATCTAAGGAAATTAACAAACATACTTTTGAAAGGAGTAAGAAAACCTTAATGCTCTATGCAGAGATAACCAAGCCCGGTCAATATATATCAGTTTCTGATATACGGTCACCGGTGATGGACAAGCCCGGTCAATATATGGCTCCATACTCAAGATCCATTGATTAGTTCTACGGGGGTTCAAATCCCTCTCTCTGCATCTTTTCTCTTATTGTTTTTACTTGTTCTTAGGATCCTTTTTCATCACTTGATTTAAGAAGTTCACAATTGTTTTGATGACTTCTTGATCTTCAATTTGGTGGGCTAAGAACACTAACGTTAGTACCGGAGTTTGACAGAGATGTGCCGCTCTTTTGGCAATTATTGAGTTTAAAGTATTATGATGCATCCCAAATAAATTATAAGTGGAGGAATTCGCTTTTAATCCTTCTATTGTGGTTGGGCTACTCAAAGTCACCTCTCCAATGCCCATATCTTCTTTATCTGAGAGAAGAAGTAAATGACTCTTATGAAGTTGAAAAAGTTTGAGAAAGATGGAAAAATCCTCGAATTCAAAGATTTTAGTGATGATTTCTTTCATAGATATCCTCTGTGAAATGTTAATTTCCCTAGAGTTGCGTTTCCTTGATTGCTTCATCTACGTCATAGTTTTGATGAACAATCAGATAAAGGGCTCGTACAAACTTTGTTGGATCCTCCGCCTGAAATACATTTCTCCCAAAAGCAACTCCTGCTCCGCCTACCTCTATCGATTGTTTTGTGATCTCTAAAATATCTTTAATTCCGGCTTTTTTCCCTCCAGCAATAATTACCGGCGCCATGCACCCCTCCACCACCTCTCTAAACGAATCAGGGTCTCCCGGCCAATTTGTTTTAACTACATCAGCGCCTAATTCTGCGGCAGCTCTTACTGCGATTTTAATTGAATCCACATTATATTCATCATCGATATTTTCTCCTCGGGGGTACATCATGGCAAGTAAAGGCATACCATACTCTCTACATTCTCGTGAAATCTTACCCAGAGTTTCAAGCATTTCGGGGTCGCTTTTAGAACCAATATTAATGTGAAGAGAAACTCCGTCGGCTCCCAATTTAACAGCTTCTAAAACCGTATTTACCAATACTTTGTAATTTGAGACAGGACTTAAGGTAGTGGATCCCGAAAGATGTAATATTAATCCTATATCGGGCCCATACCCTCGATGCGCATAGAGAGGTATCCCCACATGACCTAATACCGCATTTGCACCTCCTAGGGCAATTTTATTTACCATTTCACCTAAATTTTTTTCAATCCCTTTAATGGGTCCAACGGTTAACCCATGATCCATAGGGACAACGATTGTTTTTTTAGTTTCCCTATTAATAATTCTCTCTAATCTTATCATCTTGCCAATATATCCAGAAATATTTTCTACACCTTTGTTCAGTTACTATCGGATAACTTTTCAATACGGCTAATTATTATTATTAAGAGATAGCATCAAATTAATTTTTTGATTCTTCTATAATCAGAGTGAGAATGTAATCTCTCATGAAAAACCTTGTTATGGAAAAAAACCGGGTAATTCAAGCCCTGTGGTTTCGGGAAAATCACAAATAATATTCATGCATTGTACGGCATTACCCGCAGTTCCCTTTATCAAATTATCTAAAGCACTCAACACCACAATACGCTTTAGTCGGGCATCAATTTGAAACCCCACATCGCAATAATTAGTTCCAATGATGATCTTAGGGTCGGGTAATCTGAACACACCTGTCTTTTGATTAATGAGCCGAATAAAGGGTTCTTCATCAAAATATTTTCTGTAGGTCCTATATAGAAGGCCCTCACTCAGATCTGCATCATTGGGATAAAAAACATGAGAAGTGGAGAGGATTCCCCGAACGAGATTTACGGCATGAGCAGAAAACCCCACTTTTACCTTATTAGAAGATGAGCTACCCTCAGATTTTAGAAATGTTAATTCTTGTTCGATTTCTGCTGTATGGCGATGTCCAGTCATCTTGTATGGACGAATACTATTGGCTCGAATAGGGTGGTGCGAAGCTTCACTGATGGACGCTCCAGAACCGGAGGATCCTGTTTTAGAATCCACAATGATTTTGTCCTCATCAATTAAATTTTCTTTAATTAAAGGATATAATCCATAGAGAGCACTCGCTGCCTGACAACCCGGTACCGCGATTAGATCTGCTTTCTGTATCTTTTTTCGATATATCTCGGGCAGTCCATATACCGCTCGTTCAAATAGTTCTGGATGATTGTGTTCTTTTTTATAATATTTTTTATATAACATGGTATCTTTAAGTCTAAAATCGGCGCTTAAATCAATTACCTTTACACCAACCTCTAAAAGCTCGGGCACATAACTCTGCGAAACTCCGTGAGGAACTGCCAGAAAAATAATATCACATTTCTCTTTTGCGGTATTTACATTATATTCCTCAAACTTTAAATCTGTAATTTTTCTCACATTCGGATAAATACTATGAAAGTATTTTCCAATCAATCTGCGCGAAGTAATATAAGAGACGTTTACTCTTGGGTGAAAACTTAATAGTCTGACCGCCTCTCCTCCCGCATAGCCACTTGCTGCCACGATTCCAACATTAATCGTCATTATCTTCAATAATTTAATAACAATTTTAAATATGATGTATTAAAAGAGGTATTTTTTGGGCTTCTTTGGAATATTCATTACTTTTCGCGGGTTTGGGGTAAGAATAACTATTGCTCTAAAGGCGTTGTATGTATCTGATAAGCAGTTCCTAATACGATTAAAAAGAAAAAAGAGTAAATTACAGATTAGTCGTCTGCTTTTTTGAGGAATTATACTCCAAAAATTGTTCTTAATCTAGAATAGACTTGCGATAATTCTGATATTATTCGTGAGTCATTTTGTTGCAAATAATATCGAATATACCCTGCAAGACCTTCATTGTCTTTTACCCATTGTAAGAACGATTGTATCTCTCCCTTTAATGCAGGGTCTATACCGCTGTCACCTGATTGTGGTGCTGGTGCCGCGGTTTGTGATCCCAATTGAGCATCATCGGATAAATAGGATTCCTTAGAACTCATGTCTGTTAAAGCTCGAGCTGTATCCATCATTGCCCCTCTCATATCTCCATCCGGAGAAACATATGCGATTATCTTATGTTCCTCATCCTTCGCAGCTACGATGCTTCCCTCTCCTTTCACAGATGTTGCCGCCATGCGCTCCTCTGTACATTGAAGCATTGAATATTTTACGCCCGAGATTTGTATAAAGGCGGCATTCTGCCCCACCCAACTCGAAATCACCCGATCAAGATCGGGACGTATATCCCAGTTATCTGTCTGATAAATGATCTCTTTTTTTCCTTTCAAAACACTCACAGCAATTATCGTGGGATCTTTTTGCATGAGTTTACTGACTGCTGATTGAGGGTCCATTATTTATTCTTCTCCTTTAACCTAGTTAATATAGTTGATCTATTTAAGTTTTTATTATATTTTTCAAAATATTTAATAATACTAATAATAATCGTTTTTGTTTTTAAAATTAATTTTGCCGAAAACGGGTTTATCATATTTATTTTTGTTGTTATTCTTATGATTCATTTCCGGTGGATTTAAATCAATATCTTCTTGATCATTAAATTGTAGTGTTGAAAAAAAGATTTTGTGATAATAATCACATTTTTCCAGCTCTTTTACATGGTCACGCAAGCTCTCTTTATTATTAAATGCCTTTCCACATGCCGGACAAAATACATTAGGATTCTCCAATAAGCCCTTAGGTGTTTTCACGATATTTTTGTGACGCTTTTTTATATTTTTCTGTCGGCGCCTCTTGCAAATATGCTTGATTAATTTTCCGTAGGGGGGGTACTCAAAAAATACTTTACTTCCGTGCGTACACTCCCAATATAATATATCTGCGCCGCATCTGGGACATTCTGACTTGAAGGATCGTAAATAGCAATGCCTACCATGACTTCTTGAAAAATGTCGCATCGTGTAATGAAAAACTATGATTCTATTAAAATATTGTCACTATGATAAAAATAAAAAGAGAATTTCCCACCTATTTTATTAATGTGACAATCTTTAAAACACAAACATTTAAAAGTGTGATATGAATTATTCAAATTAAAGAACTGATATTTTAATAGGGTTATATCTTTATGTCCCAAGAAATCTTAAATTTATGTCCAGAATGTGGAAATCAAAATTTGGCAATTGATCACTCTCGCGGTGAAATGACTTGTAAGAGCTGTGGATTAGTCGTTACTCAAAAATTAATTGATTCTGGCCCCGATTGGAGAGCCTTTTCTAAAGAAGAGGAATTGAGGAGGGCCCGCACCGGCGCACCCTCGACGCTAACTCTACACGATAAAGGACTAAGTACCGTAATTGGATGGAAGAATAAGGATGCTTATGGAAAGAATCTGAGTCCTGCAAACAAGGCAAAAATTTATCGGTTGAGAAAATGGAACGTAAGAACCCGAACAAATAAATCCTTGGATAGAAATTTGGCAAATGCGATGAACCAATTAGATAGGCTCTGTTCTCAACTAAATCTCTCAAAAAAGAGACAAGAATTTGCTGCTCATATCTACCGGAAGGTTGCCCAAAAAAATTTAATTAGAGGACGCTCTATTGAAGCAATGGTGGTAGCCTCATTATATTTAACTTGTAGAATTAATAATATCCCGAAGACTTTAGATGATTTCATAGAATATTCTTCAATTAATAAGAAAAAAATTGCCGCATGCTATAAATTAGTTATTAATGAACTTAACTTAAACATCAGCGTCTCTTCTCCTGTTAATTTCATCCCTCGGTTTTGTGCAGAATTGCACTTATCAGGAAAAACTCAAAATCGTGCCGCTCAAATCCTGGAGGTTGCCAAAAAGCTTAGAATAACCGTGGGAAAAGCTCCAGCTGGATTGGCGGGAGCTGCTCTTTATGTAGCTGCCCTTCAAGAAGGAGAGAGAAGGACTCAAAAAGAAGTGTCTGAAGTTGCATCCGTGACAGAAGCAACAATACGAAATAGATATAAAGAACTTAAAAATATCTTACCTGTTCATCTGACATGTAGATGAACAACATGCATTATTTTTCTGTTCTATTGAATTTTTATCCTCTTGATAACATCTGGACGCTTCTTGTAAAGTATCCGATAGCCACAATGTGAGCATTTAATTCCGGGTAAATTGTTCAATTCTTTTCTACTCACTAATTCTTCACATCGCGCGCATATATAATCCATAATATATACCCTCTTTGATAATTTACTTATTAATTTAACCTACGAACTATAATTTATAAAGATAAAAATATTTTATGGTTATTTTCCTATAATCACGACATACAATTTCTTGAAACAGCATTTTAAAATCATATCAAAAGAAACAATCGTTAAAAAATAAAAGAGAATAAAAGAAGGTTGAAAAGAAATTATATATAAAAGCTGTTTTTTTTCTCCTCTGCTCTCTCATAGGGGTTCATCTTTTCTAAATCATTTTCCAATTGTTCTCTCTTTAATTGTAAATTCTTCGAAATTGTATCAATATTTTCTAAGGAATATTTTTTCTTAATTGGAATTTCGAAAGATTCCCCTAATAATTTGAGGAGGCTTATCGATGCTCTTAAATCAGTTATATCTTCATTAACAATTGCGATGTTGTCCGTTTCTGCTAAGAGCACTAATCCATCAATGTTATATCGTGCTTTTGCGAGTGTAGGAATTAACCCATTTGCACCAATAATTACGCCTTTTTTAATTTTTTCACATCTATTTTTTGCCAAAAAGGAATTCAAAAAATCGCTTGAGGTTGAACTTGCGTAGATTTTAGGAACTTTGGAATTCAATTTATTGCTATTGATGGGATATGCACCGAGGGCTACGATCAATTCCACACCGCAATTATAAATAATTTCAGAAAGAAAATTGGAGATTCTATAAATCCCCTTTGGATTTAAACTCTGTGCATCAGAAGTCACCAGAAGTAAACCCCCATTGTGCATTCCATTCATTTTATTCTTGCTAATTAAGATCTCTGCCTTTGGCGCGGAAAGCAAACTATTATCGACGATAGCACCCGCAGGATAATCATCAAAAATGATATCTAGATAATTTTGCGCATCTAATTGACCGATTAAGGTATCGATTGCGAACTTCCCCACATCTGCAATACCAGGCATGCCCACAATGGCTAATTTGGCTTTTTGAGGACGACTTATATGTTTTATTACTCTAATTCCGGAATATTTTGTTTCATTCATTCTTATGATCCTTTATAGACGATTCACTTTAGTTTACTAAAAAAGATGTTTGCTTTTATTATGTAATATTATTGAGAAACTATTGAGATGTAATATTACTGAGATATTCTCTAAAAGATTCTCATAAAACATCACATCTTCTCGTACGATATAAAAAATAATATTGAATCTAATATCTAAATAGACTGAAGAATTAGTGATTTATTATAATCGACAGTATTTAATAATTTCAATTATTCTTCATTAGTAATATTGGAAATACCTCTTTTAAAGAATAGCAGTCTTTAATACCCGTAATTTTAGACTTCAAGTTCAATCAACTAATATTGTTCACCTAAAGATGGTATACGAAAAATAAATTAAAGTCTTAAATTAAATGATCTGTCTGTCTGTTCTTTGAAAATAAAAACATCTTTTAATGAGGGATTGTATTGAATAAAAAAGTTATTATACTCCTCTCTGATGGATTAGATAGTCCTGTTGCCTCCTACCAAATGATGAAGAAGGGTTTTATGCCGGTATTTGTCACCTTTATTACTACCAATCAATATGCTACACAAATGGAAAAAAAAGTTCTCACTATTGTTCACCAACTTATCAAAGATTTTACTCTTCCGGCTAAACTCTACTTTATTCCACACAATAATAACTTGACTCAAATTATCAGCACGTGTCCCCGAAAATTAACGTGCATTCTTTGCAAACGCCTGATGTATCGCATTGCTTTAGCCCTTGGGTCTCGAGAAGGGACAAATATAATAATAACGGGAGATATTCTCGGAGAGCAAGCCTCTCAAACATTGTCAAATCTTCGTGCTTATTCAGACTTATTTAAGGGATCTATTAAACTCTCTCCGCTAATCGGACTCAATAAATTAGATATTATTCATCGCAATAAGGATATTGGAGTATACGATATCGCTTCCCAAAAGCTTCAATCATGCCTCAATTATCCCCAGTATCCCGAAACACATGCAAAATTAAAAGAAGTAGAAGATGCCGAAAAAAAATTGGACCTAAAAAGAATTATCTCAAAAAGCTTGGAAACCTCTAAAAAAATTGAAATTCAATGAAAATAAAAATTCAATAAGACTATTGTCCCATAACACGATGCGTTCTTTTTCCATTCATCGGGTTAATACTTGAGTTCTAATAATAAATTCATGATCCTTTAATTTTACCGTTTGATAGGTATTCAAATGGATAGAAATAATTTGGGCTATCAAATGTTTACAAAATTTTCGAGATCTCTTAATTACAACTTCTTTATAAAAATCGATGCAACTGCAAAAAAGTTGTGGATACAAAAGATATTCCCTTTCTGTTCCCATGGCAGTCCATACTATTCGTTCCGAGGGGGTATAAATATATTTGGTGATGCCTCTTTCCAATGCTTCATTAATTACCTCCGCCTTGTTTAGAAAGTAGATATCTAAATAGGCTTTAACTTCTTGATCAACGGTTCCTCGGCTCTTAAGAAGTTCTTTTAACTTTTTAATTTTTTCCTCAGAAGACGACATGGCTCTATAAAAAGGTATTTTTTTGTAAACGAGAATATTTGTTCTTATTTTAATTATTTATTAACAAGAATAATATAAAAACAAAACTTTTCAATCCTACCTAATTATTCTAAATATTAAAATAAATCATTATCCGAATCTTGAGCAGAATCCTTTATTTACCCACGCGATATTTCCCAGCAATATCAGGAGCAGAATTCTACTTTCAGAGAATGGCCGAAATCTTGACTTCAACACAAAATTATAAGATCGACATCTTTACTTCTAACGCTCTTGACTTTCGGGCGCTCAGATCTCCTGAGGGCAAAATAATTACTCCTGAGGATAATTATTATAAAAAGGTAAACAATTTGGAAATTTATAGATTTCCAATAAATTACACGAGATCTCGTACTGAAAAAGTATCATTCTTAGAAAATTGTCCTTTTTATAGAAATCTTAATCTTTCAGAAAACACACTTAAGAAATCATTATCCAATGGTCCTTATATGGCACAATTAATTAATTTCTTTCAAGATCATAAGCATCCTCTGTCATATCAGCTTATTCACACCACCTATTATCCTTATTTTAATTTAATTATCGCACTTATCCTCGGAGAAATCATGAATATCCCGACAATGTGCACTCCCTTTTTTCATTTTTCAAATCCCCGATATCTAGATAAGGATCTTCTTGAGATTCTTAAGAAATTCGACTATCTTATTGCTTGCACAAATACAGAAAAAAAAATATTAGTAAAATTTACAGGTGTAAAGGAGAATAATATTAAGGTCATTCCTATGGGAGTAGATTATGACGTCTTCAACAATCCAATTACATCTAAGACTAAAAATATAGACTTTAAACGTATTTACTTTAAACCTCATGAAAGAAATTATAGAATGGTCCTCTTTTGTGGATATAAGAATTTTGAAAAAGGAGCAATCTCCATTTTAAAGGCAATTCCTTTAGTATACAAGCAATTTAAAAAAATATATTTCATTTTTATTGGACCTCCCACAAGAGCATTCAATGCAGAATTATCAAAATTAAGAAAGCTAAAAAAATATCGAATAATCAATCTTACTCCCGAAAATTTAAGAGGATATTTTGATAAAAAGAAAATCTCAGCCTTTCAACAAGCGGATATCTTTTTAATGCCCAGTAGAAGTGATGCATTTGGAATTGCATTTCTTGAAGCATGGGCATCCGGTACCCCCGTTATCGGAGCCAATATCGGTGCGACCCCCGAAGTAATAAAACATAATCAAGATGGAATATTAGTGGAGTTTGATAATCACAAGGAAATTGCAGAAAAGATTCTATGGTTGTTAAATAACCCTTCCCTCAGAAAATCGTTTGCAAAAGAGGGAAATTTAAAAGTCAAATCTACCTATAAATGGACCAATGTTGCCCAACAGACAGATGAATTATATCACACTATAGTTACACAAAAACCAATAGTTGATTTCCATTGAAAACATTAGCAGGCAATCCCTATATAAAAATAAAAGAAGATAAGGTTTTCATTGATTTAGTGCCATTAAAACAAGTATTGAGCAATTATGATACTCCTCTCATGATTTTTATTGAAAATCGAATACGAGAGAATATACATCGGTTTAATGAGGTTTTTAATGCTGTTTTTAAACAATTTGAAGGGTTTTATTCCGTAAAGGCTAATTATCTTTCTGCGATTAATGGAATAATATCACAGGAGAATATTGGAGCCGAAATTATTAGTCTCCCCGAACTCAAAACCGCTATCCAGTCAGGTTTTTCCCCTTCTAACTGTATTGTAGGAGGACCCTATCTATCCAATGCTCTATTAACACATTCCATTGAATTAGGGGTAAAAGAAATAGTAGTCTATAGCATAGAAGATCTTTTATTAGTCAATGAATATGCCACAAAGCAGAATGTTGTCCAAGAGATATGCCTTCGAATCAACTCTATGAAATATGATAGTAAACTTGGAATTAAAATTGATGAGGACAATTGTAAACAGCTAAAAAATATTATAACACATTGTAAAAATATCCAAATAGTCTCAATTCTCTCTCATTATGGCTCCCAGATGAATAATCCGGATCAATATTTTAAAAACGCTTGTGCTTTAATAAATGCAATTAAAAGATTAGAAGATTTTGAAATAAAAATTAAAAATATCAATTTTGGTGGTGGTTTTCCCGAAGCTACGGTTATGCCGATTCATCAATTAAAAAAGATTGCTACCGGAATTAAAGATCGACTACTCCAGCACGAAATCACATATGAACGTATTTATTTTGAACCGGGAAGATATATTGTGGGTGATACAGCCCTCTTTATCGCGAGTGTAATAAAAAAAACAAGCGATAGATGGATATTTATCAATATCGGAAATCATATTTGTCCAAAATTTGCCAAATGTGCTTTCAGATTCTATAATGCATCCCATATAGAAAAAGCCCATAAATATAAAACCTCTATTGCAGGAATTATTCCCACTGATCAAGATGTCCTTGCAAAAGATTACTTTTTTACCGAAGAAATTGAGGTGGGAGATCAAATCATTGTTACAAATGTTGGTGCGTATTGTTTAACTTTTTCTAACAGATTTCCTTATGCTCTACCCAAAATTATCCTTGTAGAAGGTAAGAATTACCGAGAAATCTTTGATCAACATACTGATAAGGATTTCTCCATTTATTAACCTTTATTTGTCTCCTAAAAATATATCACTTAGGTATTATAAACTTTATAATTTTTAGACTAGTTCTAGTCTCTTAATTAAACCCTATCATTTTTAAAAAAATGGAATCTCTTTTAAATAGTGCCCGAAAAAGAGCAGTAAATCGACCTACTCGACAAAAAATAGGTTTCGCAAATATTAAGATCGTTGGAACGGGAGGCGCCGGCAATAATACTATTGATAGACTTATGAAAATTGAAATAAAAGGAGCTAAATGCATAGCAGTTAATACCGACCATCAACATTTAGAAATGGTGAGATCAGATCTTAAAATACTTATTGGAAAAACCCTCACAAGAGGCCTAGGTGCTGGAGGTAATCCGGAGATTGGGAAAGCGGCGGCAGAAGAGGATAGAGAAGACTTAATAAAAGTATTACGAGAATCCGACTTAGTCTTTGTCACCTGCGGCGAAGGAGGCGGCACAGGTACGGGAAGCGCACCTATCATAGCGGAAGTTGCAAAAAATGAGGGTGCGATAGTGGTGGGTGTTGTGACTCTCCCTTTTGACTCCGAAATTGGGAGGATTGAAAACGCTCAGAAGGGACTAAAAAGATTGAAGCAATTTGTAGATACCTTGGTCGTAATTGATAATAACAGATTATTAGATATTGTACCAGATCTTCCAATTATTGAAGCCTTTAGCGTTGCAGATGAAGTTTTGGCAACTATGGTAAAAGGAATTACAGAAACTATCTCCTTACCTTCCTTGATAAATTTAGATTATGCCGATGTGAAAACTATTTTAGGCACTGGTGGAGTCACAATGGTTGGAGTGGGAGAATCTAGCGGAAATGAAGACCGGGTACAAGAAGCAATAGACAACGCATTAAATTCGCCACTCTTGGATGTCGATATAGAAGGTGCAAAAGGAGCTTTGATTCATATTTCTGGAGGGAATGATATGACTTTAGCAGAAGCAAATTCCGTTGCAGCCAGGATTTCTAAGAAAATGGATGTAAAAAATTCTATGATCATTTGGGGTGCGAGAGTAAGTGATGAATTTGAAGGATTTCTACGAGTGATGCTATTAATCACCGGAATTAAATCCCCCCAGATCTTTGGTAAAGGGAATGAATTTGAAGAACCCCAATTTAAGCGAGAGTTTAAAAAAGATAAAGTAGATTTATCTGATGAAATATTTAACCTAAGTGAAATATAATTCCATGAAATTAGTCTTTATTCTTTCTTTTTATCCACAATGTTCTGCGAAGTAGGATTTCTATCTGTAAGGGTAAGTAATAGTCGCTAAAAATCTGGACACATCTCGACGGTATTTAAATGCATAGAGGATTCAGATAGTATCGTACATTTTCAGCGTGTTGTAATGGAATGAAATAAAACTCCAGTTCACATATATAGAAAAAAATCATCACACTCCTATCATTTATAAATAATATCTCCATCTTATCTACTAATAGTGCGAGTAGGGAGAAACTGAGGGGAAGAGCAAAGAGACTCATAATCAGTTCAGAATACATTGGAAAAAGAAAAACCCGAGGAGTTCCCTCATTTGTGGAAAGATACACCCCTTTCGGGCGCATATAAGGTGGAATTCGCGAGCATATTGAGCGGGGCTATATGTCAAGCTCAAAACCGTACGTTGCCGGTCACTTAAGCATCCCGTCATTGGACACGGGTGCAAGAAGGTCTATGCAGAAATGTCCAGATTTTCTGCAACGGTTGAAGTAAAAGATATATAGTAATTGATCAGAACTCGGGTTTATACATCTCTTTAAAGCGTTCCTTTTGTTTTTCACTATATTTATTTTCTAAGAATTTCAAAACCGTATGATGGGGCATCCCGGTAATTAGCATATTTAATGCTTTTCTGGCAACTTGTAAGTTTTCATAATCTGCAATGATTGAAACAGTTTTGCCATAAACTGAAACATAACACTCCGCATATCTTTCTATGGCTTTACGCATCTCACCATTCCTCCCAATTATGCGTCCTTTTATGCGTTTCAGTTTCTTTTCTGACTTACCAAGGATTGATGCAAGGTTAAATATCTCGAGGATATATTCCTTCTCTTGCAATTTCATTGCTTTATCGGGATTAAATCCTCTATTAATTGCCTGGACGATTGATTTCACTGTCAACACATTTAACGGTTCATAATTTTCATGTTCTAGGTTTGGTTTAATTTCCACATTACCGGTTTTACTGCTTATCTCAATAACCACCCCAAACTCTTCTTCAATTTCTCTTTTTGTCTCCCCATTAGATCCAATCACCACAGCAATGCGATTTTTGTTAAGTTTAAATATAGAAATCACCTTTTTTCATAACATACAAACCAATAGCATATACAATTATGAATCCATTCTCATATAATTTATGATTTGATAGAAATTTTAAATATATCCCTCTCTAACTGAGCTCTAAATTTAGAGCACCTCCTATCCAAACCTTCCATAAAATAAGCCCCCCTTAATTCGTCGTCAGCGGGGGGTAATCATCGCGCTGAATGCGTCTGTATAATGTCATAATAAAATTCTGAAGGGTCAGGCAAACTAACATTAAACTTCTCAAAATAATAATACATATTCTTGATATCTCGAACTAAAAACTTTTCTGCTTTAGGATGATGAGTTGACATTGCTTGTGAAATATCGATAAACACCGGCTTCTGATTGTGATATAAGATGTTAAATTCAGATAAATCACCGTGAACTAGGTCCGCTTTTTGGTAAAGTTTTTTTATAAAGTTTAAACATTCTGTAGCTAATTGCTCTAAATTTATTGGCTGTTTTATATCTTTTAATTTTGGGGCGGGAATTGGCCCAAACCCGATATATTCCATAATAAGAACATTATTCTGAACATAATACGGTTCTGGGACCCTAAGGTGAGCCTTGAAAGCGCGCTTTAAGTTTTTGAATTCTTTACTTGCCCAGAGATGGATGATTTTTGCGACATTTTTGGGGATCTTTTTAAATCGAGGGTCGCCAATGATATAATTTCTCATCCATTTTGAGGTATTACTGTCTATCTTATATATTTTTATGGCTACCTCTCGCCCTTCTTGATCGTAACCGAGATATATATTGGCTTCTTTTCCCGCAGATATTATTCCTTCAATAGAATCTAGTATTCCTTTTTGTAGAATACGCTGTAATTGAAAATAAGTGCGCTCATCAAATACGGAATCTATCGCCGCCCTCTTCTTTGTTTCATCGACTTTTCTCCTTCGCTGAACATCTACCTGCTTCCTAATTAATTCGTCTAATTGAAAATCAAACTGTTCTAAAGAATCTCTCCTTTTTTCTTCGTTCTCTTCATCATCTCCATTATCGTGTGCCTCTCTTAATTCCCCTGTATGATCACTTTCTTCTCTTTCTCTGTTCTGATCTTCATCAAATTCCATTTATCCCTTCACTCCATGGATAATTTCATAGGGTTGATCAAAAAAATAATTAAAATATTTCGTTATTTTTTCTCCATTCGTCTTTTTCAAGACCACTTTATTTTTGAAGATAGCATCTACTCTATATTTCTCATTCTGGATTAAAAGAATATCATTCTTTCGAAAAGGAAGGAATTTCACCAATGTTTTTAACCTATAGATATTTTTACCTCTTTGGTTATCCCTTCCTACCAACTTTTTTGAATTTTTTTGTAAAAAAGAATATTTTCCCCTCAAATATGATATAATATAATTCATTAGCTCATTTGAACTGAGATATAGATCCACTCCATATTTCTGATCAACGATTTTGCTAATATAATGCTTTGGATCTTTCTCAAATAGACTCTCCACATACTGATGAACTTCTTTGAGGACCTGCTTAATAAAGTCAAAATGAGTTTCATCCTTTACACGAATTTGAATTATAGAGGTGAAAAATTCCCCGCTCATTAGTTTCTGGCAATTGTCACAAATTTCATAAATTATATGCACATTAACCTCTTGAGAATGTCGTATCTTAGGATTTGTGCAATGGATTCCCCATATTATAACAGTTAATGCTTGAAGTAAATTTTTGGAAGTAAATTGCAAACTGGAGGAATCTATTTCTATTTGAAATTCTATTTGTTGATCCTTAAATTTAGGATCTAATAAGAACAAACGGATAGCTTGGATAACAAGATGCTCGATATCATCTATCTCGGGTTCCAACCAATTCTGCTTTTTCGAAAATTTCATGCAATTTAAACAGACATTGATTGAGAGCTTCTCATCTAATTCAAAGAGTGGGTGTTCTTTTATATAACACTGAAGGCACATCCCAAAATGGGGGGCCTTCTCATTAATTGATTTTCCACAAATTGCACAAAATCTAGACATTAGAATATCATCTTCATCGCCATAGGTACGCCATCAATATGACGAATACCTTCTCTTGGAAGGAGTTTGCAATTAATCGCTTTTTCTATGATAGAATGTCCTACTATGTTAAAATAGGATGCTTGCTTCAATATTTCGATGGCATCATCTATTTTGATAAGATCTCCCCCATAAAATTCCTTGGAAATCTCAATTCTAAGGTTTTCTTCCTTAATGACCTTATTTAGTAAATCTTCATCGCACATAGCAACTGTTTCAATCCCACCATTATAGTTGCATGTATGAATTTTAATGAATACTTTCATCTTTTCTATTCGATCTCTTCACGCGCTCCACAAGCAGTACATTGTAAAAATTGTTTCTTCCCTTCTTTTACGATTTTTGTATCAGGAGCATTACATACATCGCATATTACATACTGCTTTGCATATTTTTTAATTAATTTATTTAACACGTTTGCTTTATATTCACCCATCAAAAACAATTGATTTCCCCGAAGCTTTCCTCTTGTTCCCGCTGTTTTTAAAAATATACTCATGAAATGTTTGGGACTTCGATTAAGCGCCTGATAAATTCTATTAAAATTTGTAATATAGGTGTTTTTACCCTCATATCTTAATTTAACTTTTGGAATTTCAAATCTACTGGTCCCTTTTACGTCTTCGGGTATCTTCTCATATGCCTCATCGAGCAATTTGTCATAATCTTTTAAATCCATTTTTAATAACTCACTTTTATTTGTAACTCTCTACATAAAATAATGATGTAAGAAAAAATAATTTTCGCTTTTACTACTTATAAGTTGTATACACGTTATTATTCGGATAAATTTTATTCTCTTTTTCCAATTCCTTCAAATGCTTTTTTAGCTCTTCCTCCGGAATGTTAAATGAATTACTGAGGTCGCTAAAACTTACGCCTTCATCGCCTACAGAATACTCCTCGATCATCGAAAGGATTTGCTCTCTGATCGAAACCTCTTCTCCTTCCCCCTCATCCTCGTCTGTAAATAAAGAAGATACATCCAATTCTTCATAATCAAATGAATCTTCCAGAACCTCGGGAATGGCTTGCGTATTTCCTGATTTTATTCTCTTTATAATTTGAGCATCTCGTAACAATTTCTGGTTGGGATCCTCAATATTTGTAATGATTTCCGGAGAGATATTTTTGTATTTCTTGTATTTATTGATTAAACCAATTATATCCACAAGATCTCCTTTCTTAAACCCTTTAAATTCCTCTATCTTCTCGCGCCATAGAACTGCTCTTAGTATTCCCGTTCCATCGTCCAAATCCAATTCTATTCGCGAAGGAATCACCTCATCTTCGTCTAAAAAACTACTTTCTCCGGTGGGCTCTCCTAAAATTTCTCTTTTATCTCGAATAGTGGCAATTATTCGGACTCTCTTTACCTGCCCAAAAATGGTATAAAGAACCCTTTCCTGATCACTATATGCCCCATTGATTATATGGGTTATCCAACAAGGAACTGCTGGGAACCGTTTAAATGTTTTTGAATCACTCATCTTTATTTCTCGGGTTTTATACTAAATTATAAAGGCATCATTTGTTATTTGTTTTACTATATTTTAACAAATACCTATATTAATCTATAAATCTTTTTTGCCTATTAAACATGTAAGAAGCAATTCTTATTTAAAGAAAGAATGCATGTTACACATCCCACATTAACCCCTTCTTTGTGCGGCAAAGAGATCCTCAGAGGGATTGAAAATAAAGAAAGAATAGCGGGGGTTCGAGTTTCAGTATTCTGGAATCCAGAAAAGATACTACTTTTGAACGAACGATCTCAGGGTTTCTTAATGGAAAACAGTTCTTTTCCAAATATGAGCCCTGCGGCATAAACCAGGCTAGCCCACCCCGCTTTGAATACTCTAGTTTTTACAAAATTCGTTATGCGCGTCATCACAAAAAAATGCATCATTTCTTATATTTTTAACTTAATTAAAAGGGTGTTGTTAAAATAATTAAGACATGTTGGATTTTAAATTCTTCTTTTCCCATTTAAATAATCGCTGTGA
>SHMU01000029.1 GCA_008080765.1 Promethearchaeota archaeon
ATTATTGTGGAACTGCGGGGAACGTATCGGCGGATATCATTCGACAATATATTAAGAATCAAAAAACAAAGAGTGGCGTCTCATCCACAGACTAAAGTCGGTGGTTTCCACGCTTGCATAATTTATGAAAAATCATTGAATAATAAAAAGTAGTATATTGTGATATTGATGTATTTTATTCAAACTAATAAATTGCACAAAAAACATAAATTTCAAATAATTTAGCTATTGATAACTATTTAAAGGCGATTTTCTTTTTGTGTATTATGAATCATGATGAATTGCTTGGAGTTTATGGAAATTTAAAACCAATTTATGCTTCATGCTTAGAAGAACATAAGATATTCATCGAAAATCAAAAGTTTTATTTAATAAAAACCTTTTATGGGACAAATACTAAAGAAGATTTCTTGAAAACTTACCAAAACTCTTTAGACCAAGATTTAATGGAAAAGATAGCCATTATTCCAGATATAAAAGCTTATAATGAATATGGGATAGTATATAATCTCTCCTTAGAGGTTGTTGCCGTTTTCAATATGAAATTTGCGGATTATAATCGGAATTTGCAGAAAATAGTATTTAGAACACCAGAAGAGGTATTAATTTCTTTCCATAAAGGAGATTTTTCAACTATAAAGTCTTTAGATCAACAATTAAAGAATAAATTTGAATTGTGTAGAGAAAAAGTTAATACCATGCTTAAAAAAAGAATTGATCTCCATAAATTACATCCCCCGCCACCGTCAGTCTACACAGATAAGAATTTAAGGCCTTCACTACCGCCACCACCAGGACCCCTTTATAAGAATGATAAAAAGAAAAAAGATAAAAATAAACGAGATTGGATGAATCATGCAATAATGTATGCCTCAATCATTCCAATAGATTCAATAGCAGAGAAAGAATAACAAAAAGATAAATTCAAATGATTGATGATCTCTATTTAGGAGTTGATGCATGTAGCGGAGGTTGGATTTCTGTTATTCATTCTAAAAAGCAATCATGGAAAGCAAAAATATTTAAAAATATAAGCGCATTATGGAATGAGTATTATAGTGCTAATATAATTCTTATTGATATCCCGATAGGGTTAAGAAATAATAGCGGTAAAGCGCGTTTATGTGACGCCGCCGCACGGAAATATCTTACACGAACGAGGTCTTCTTCAATATTTCCAACCCCTTGCCGAAAAGCTTTACAAGCTACATCATATGATGATGCAAATAAAATCAATAAACAAGTTACTGGAAAAGGATTATCTAAACAAACATATAATATAATACCTAAGATTAAGGAAATTGATTATTTACTGAGTAAAAAACCTCATGCTGCTGATATTTTTATCGAGAGTCATCCTGAAGTATGTTTTACTGAGTTAAATCATGGAAGTCCTATGAATCATTATAAAAAAACCACTAGAGGTATTCAAGAAAGAATCAAACTTCTAAAAATGATATCTAATTGGAATATTGAACCTATTAAATATGTAGAACAAAAATTTACAAAAAGTGAGCTGGCGATTGATGACCTTTTAGACGCTTGGATTCTTGCTATTTCCGCATCGTTTGGAAAAAAGCAATTGAAATTTTTACCGAAAAACTATGAACGAGATGAAAAAGAGCTTCCAATGCGAATTGCTTATCCAAATGTTAAATAAGTAAAATTTTAAAAAAGATCATAAAGATCTTTTAACGAATTTATGATTAAAATGTCTTTATATTTGGGCAATGAAATCTTTCGAGAAATGCCCTCCTTATTAAAATCTGTTTGTAGGGAATAATGTTCCAAATTTTTTCGCATGATAATTATAGGGGTCATATTCGCCTCTTGAGCGGCTTTTACATCTACGGGAGAGTCCCCTATATAAATTACCTCCCCAGGAGATAGGTTCAGCTCAGCAAGAGCAGAGGAAAAGATTTCTGGATTAGGTTTTTTGATTCCAATCTCTCCTGAAATAGTGATATGATCAAAATATTCAATGATTTTAGATGCTTTCAAAAGATTATGTAAATGAGGTGGGTGGTCAAAATTGGAGATTAATGCTAATTTTTTGTTTTGTTTGAGATAGGCAAGTAGAGGAATTACCTCGGGATCGAGAAGAACATACTTTTGCCATTCATTTAGACATTTGTCAGAAATTTCTTTTATTATCTCATTAGAGAGCTCTAATCCTAATTCTTCTACATATCTCTTTACTCTACATTGAAAAACTGAAAAGTCCTTTTCCTTATCGGTTGGTTCTGGGAGGGAAAAAAAACCATCTGTTTTTGAAATAAATGTTTCAAGAGGCATTTGCAAACCTTTAGCGTGTAATAATCGATGATAAGTTGTAATCCAGTCTTTCCAAGCATCTTCCATATTATTATAGATAAAGAGAGTACCATAAACATCAAAAAAAATGCCTTGAATTTTATCTGGATTAAAATCAGGAGAGTTCATATTGATTAGCAAAGAAATTGTTAGAATTCTCTTTCAGCAACAAAAGTGAGCAAACTTTCGAATAATTCGGCTTCTTCTTGGTTGATAATTGGTTTTAATGCATTTAAGGATTCCATTGCCTCTTGATAATATTTATCAGCAATTTGTTTACATGTGGATACTACATCTGCTTTATGATATAATTCTCTTACGATGACTACGTCCTCATCTGAAATCTCCTCTTTCTCCATTATTTGAGAGAGTCTCTCTTTATCATTTGATTCCAGCTTATTAAATGCTTCTATTAATAAGCACGTCCTTTTTCCTTCCTTAATATCGCTATCAATTGGTTTACCCGTCTTTTTTTCGTCTCCAAATGTGCCAAGAATGTCATCTTTGATCTGAAAAATAACTCCAAGATTCATTCCATAGGTACTCAATAATTTTTTATGAGAAAATTCTGCTTGTGCATATGTTGCTCCAATTAAAATTGACTTCTCAATAAGGGCACCTGTCTTTAAGGAGACCATTTCGATATAATTATCCATAGAAATATTTTTTGTTCTTGTTTGCATATCAGTTTCTATTAACACGCCATTGGCAATTTCTATAAAGGCTTGCTCATAAAGTGTAATTGCCTCGAAATTTAACTTAATTTCAAAATTATTATTAAAATAAGCTTCCAAACCAATAAAAAAGGCAGAGTCTCCTCCGATAATCCCAATAGAATTACCATATTCATCTTTAGACATCTTTTTAATTTCATTTGCCTCATAATATTTCTGATATCGGTAGTGAAATGAGGGCTCTCCTCTTCGAAGAAGGTCACGATCAATTATATCATCATGGATAAGCGATGCATTGTGTAAAAATTCCGTTCCTACACTGGGAATTATAATGTTTTCCTTTTCTCCTTTGGTAAATGCATTATAGGCAGCAATACATAATAAAGGACGCAATCTTTTTCCACCTGCCAAGAAATAATCTCGTAATTCGGAATAATATTTCTGAAGAAATTCATTCTGAACCGATTGAACTTTTTGATTAAAGAGATCTTTTATTGTAGCATTTATTTTCGAAATATATAACTTTCCATATTCAAGGTAATTCATTTTATTCACCTTAACATATGTAAGCAATCATTTAATTAAAAGTTAATATAATATCCCGTCTATTCATTGAAGGAAAGCTGGACCAATCTTAGGAGGAGAAACCTTTCGAAACAGCTATAGAGATAGAAAAACAAATTAGGTTGTTAATTCGAATTCTATCTGGAATGTAAGAATAACATGGGGTCCTAGGTGTATTTGGATTTTGTTAGTATTATACTTCTTAACTTCTCCTTTAATGCTATACTTAATAGGTTCTTCGAGGAAGTTTACTATAGAGAGATTTTTAATATGAAGAGCATCAAAGAACTTTAGTTGGGCATCTTGAGCGGTGTCAGAAATATTATAAACTCTTAAAATTAAGGTGTTATTCTTTTCTGCTTTTTTAAGCGCGCTTAACAGAATAAAAGTATTGTCTATTTCAAGGAAACTCATCATTGGAGGTAAATAGGGATTTTTCTTAGTCTCTGAAGACTTCACATATAATGATAAGATGCCCGATGGATTTAATACAACCTTATCCATCATTCTTAAATTAGATTTGATCATTGATGGAAATAAAGACATTATCGGATTGTTTACCTCTTTAGCGATTTTATAAATTTGGGTATCTTGCCAATTAGTGTGTTCTCCATTTATTGTTAATGAGAGTTCAAACTCATGAGTTCCTAAACATTGTGCGTTAGGAGTTCTTAATTTAGGACCAGCATGAGACTTTCGTGTCTTAAAGTCGTCTCTTGAAAGCCATTCTATGCACCGTAGTAAAGTAATTGCCATTGTTATCGTACCATCTTCATTTACTATCGCTTCATATTCCGGAAGTCCTCTGTTAATTACTGAAAAACATCCCTTTTTGCTAGAAATTGATACGAAATCTTTTTGATGATTAGTAGGGAGTGGTTTTTGAACCCAATTTTGAGCTTCAGGTAGTTCAATATTTCTTGGCACTACGTAGAAATGTCCATCAGCATATACTTTTTCGGTTTTAATATTAGAAGGAAATAACGCTCTAAGCCTATGATCTTTACAGTTATTAGAAACATCCACCTTAAAATCTATTCTTCTAATCGAATTATAGAGGGAAATTGTGATTGTGATCTCATTATCTTTTAATTCATTTGTTCTTGATTTTCTATCCTTAGTAAGAGATGTAGGAAGCTTTAAAGACATTCTTAGTAAAATTGAGTGCTGGGTTGGTCCATCAACCACTTTTTTTATTTCATGTACAGTAGCATTATTAGAGGTATATCTTACATCCGTCTGATTCTCATCAGGACCGGAAAAATCATATTCATCACCCCAATCGCCCACATCTTCAAAAAAGCACACATTTTCATACCAGGTATTGCTTTCTTTATCTAAAACGTTGATATGACCTGTCGTGATTATTTTTACCTTGTAATATTGATTTTCAATGATATTTTCATCAAAGTTAGAACTTAAATCTGCTTGTTGTTTAATCAAATGCGAAGCCTTCTTGCTTGTATCTATGTAAAGCATTTTATAACCGCAGGCAGGAATATCTGTTTGAAACGTAAATCGTTTGCTCAAATCAGATTCTTGATCATATCTGGGAGGTTGGTTTATTAAATAACCTTGATAGGGAATTTCAGTTCCTTGGTAATCTCTTAATTGGAAATTGGCTGGAAACTGATCTGAATCTAGTGAAGGTGTTATTCCATCAAATGTAACCATCGCATTTCTTTTCCATGGTAATGGATTAAATAGGAGTAGAGGAATTAAATCTTGATTGTCTCTATGGGTTTGAATGTTCCTCTCTAAATATGCACTACTATTTTTAACAATCTCACAAGCAATTTGTTCTGCCCAATCAAAGCGAGTTATCATTTCCTCATGGACTTGATCTATAGAACAACCGCATATTGAATCATGCGGATGGTTCTTAATCAACCATTTTAATCCCGTAAGAAGATAATCTGAAGGATAATCAAATGTCCTTGACTGATCGAGTGTCCATGTTATTGCACTTAATGGTTCCGCGTATTTTTCATAAAGATATTCTATCTTGGTATTTCTTTGTTTAATCCACATCCTTGCTGAAAATACTCCAGATAATAGATGGGCATATCTCCCTCCTCGAAGTTCACCACAGTAAGACTTTAGTTGGGGGTTATATTCAAGCACTTTATTAATATAATATTCAAAATCCTCTTGAACGAGAGAGATATGAGGATATTCTTCATTCCATTCTTTAACTATTATTGGAATTTCGGGCTGTGCTTCATCATGATCAGAACCATTATTTAAAAGGATATAAGGGGTAGCTGTATGCTTTTCTAATTTAGAAATTACTCGCTTAATCGCCCTTAATGCTTTTTTATACCTTCCTTGGGTTTTTTTTGTATTGATTTTTGCAAGAGAACCATAACTACTAATCAAATGGATGGCAAGTATTGAAGTTGCATTACCAGGTGCTTCCCAATTAAATTCCATATTTAAGGTATATTGTTCAAATTCATCTCCAAATCCTCGCCAAAATAACACAGAGGGGATTTCAAATCCCCTTAAAATTTGAGGTAATTGTGCAATATGTCCAAAGGGATCTGGGATATAACCAGCTTTCATTACTCTTCCAAACTTTTGAGCCATTTCATGACCTATCATTAAATTGCGGATTAATGATTCGCCACTTACTAAAAATTCATCGGGCAACACATAAAATGGCCCCATTGAAAGCCGATTCTGTTTGACATAGCCTTCAATATCTTTTCTGTTATATGGTTTAACCTCTAAATAATCCTCTATAGGTATTGTTTGCCCATCAAAAGTGAAATTTGAATAATTAGGATTTGTTTTTAAAATATTCAATAATTTATCCATCATTATTACTAATTTTGCTCGAAATTCTTGAAAGGGTAAATACCATTCACGATCCCAGTGCGTTTCTGGAACCAATACAACTTTCTCCGTTTTCACTTTGAATCCTCTTTATTTTTTTAAACCATTAAAATGAATTAATAACTATTTAAAACCATTATCAAAAAATTTTACTAAGCCATAAAAGCATGATGCTCCAGTGGTATAATTTGAGATAGTCCTATTTCTTTGGTACTGAGCAGAATTGCTGGGACACCTGGAAACTATGATCTATTATTTTAGTTTTAAAATGTGAAAAAGTACAGATATTAGAACATTATGATATTGCGTATTTTTGATATTTATTTGCAATCAATAGAGGCTTTCAAAGTTGTTATCTATTATGATAAAGCAATAGAATATGATTGTAAATAAAATACATCTCTTATATTCTTAAATGAAGATTTAATGTTGTTTTGAACAAGTTTCTTATTAGATTAATGATTAATATAACAAAAAATGGAAAAGCTTCACTCCTCTTCCTCATTATCAAAATCAACTATAATACTGTCATCTTTTTTCTTAAAAGAGCTTCCTCCCTTCCCTAATTCATCTACATCATTAAATTCAACATGAGGGTTAAGCATTTCCATTAACTTTTGTTCTTCACTTGAAATTTCATAAGGATTTTCAAGATATTTTTCAAATTCTTCTAATAGATCGGCATCTTGAGTAAATCGCTTAGCAGCCGATTTAAAGAAAAAGCCAAGAATTTTATTCCAAATCTTTCTAAAAAATCCTATAACCCCCGATTGTTTTCTTAAGGGATCCTTCTGCTTGTTAAAGGATCTTCGGAAATTTAATTCTTGCTGTATATATCTCGCCCATTCATCTCGTGGTGTCCCCATCTTTTTAAGATCTTGCTTTAATGAATATATTAGATCTTTTTCCTCCTTAGAGAGCGAAATTTTACTCCGATTTTTTCTCATATTGCTTCAAGATATAGAATATTAGCTATTTAAAATAATTATTCAATCTAAAATGAAAAATGATGTGTTTTTATTATCTAAATAGATCTTTTCCCACCACGCTCTTATGGGGGGAATGCCCCAATAATTTTAATAAGGTTGGGACAATATCGGTCGTTTTACAGAAATCTATCTGTAGATGTGGTATATCTTCAGACCCTCCAATTATTAAAGGAACCGTCATAGATTCTTTTATTGCAAGATCATGTGAATAAAGATGTTCGTTTTTCGTTTCTCCATGTTCATAGTTCATGCAATATTTTCCCAAAGTTGAAACCAGAATATCTGAAGAACGAGGATTTTTAAAATAGCGAGGAATTTGATCAATCAATAGTG
This sequence comes from Promethearchaeota archaeon, assembly GCA_008080765.1. Taxonomy (GTDB): domain Archaea; phylum Asgardarchaeota; class Lokiarchaeia; order Sigyniarchaeales; family SOKP01; genus TEKIR-8. The sequence continues at coordinate 7,712 of SHMU01000029.1, forward strand.
GAAAATCAATATCATAGGTTCCAGAAAGCCAATCATCTATTGAATGAAACTTATCATCTAATAACTGCTGCGCTCTTTCACTATTCTCGTATCCAAAAATATCATCATCTTCATATGTATATTTGGTTTCTAATGTGCTTCCCATCCCCTTATATTCAATATATGCAGTACAGATCTTCCCTGTTTTTTCATCTTTTCGTTGTATATGTATTTTTCCTTTTTTAGAGCTATTCTTATCATCTCGATAATACATTAATTTCACACCAGGAATCTCCCAGAGCATCTGAAAGAGATCTAATTCTTTAGTTGTTGCTGTGGGGGAAAAATGCCTCATTTGATTAATAGAAGGGTGATGGTGCCATGTTTCTCCAGGAAAATTAAAATGTCCTACTGAGCCGAAACTTGCATCAAAATCACCCTCTTTTTTCTTTGGATTATATGGAACTAATCCTTTCTTTTCAAAAAATGGTTCTAAATCATATACGTTTTTTGCTTTATAATTACCATGATCTGAAATTAGACAGATCGCAGTTGAATCATAGTATCCCCTTTTCTTTAATACATTCATTAAAGATCCTACACATCTATCAACCTTGATGAGTTCCTGGATATATTCAGGATGGTCAAAACCCTTCTCATGTAGTAATGAATCCGTTTTAGGTACATATCCTACTGTAATTGTTGGAATTTCTTTATTATCGAAGAATTCTTCGGGGGAATTATAGGCTTTTTCTATATTCTTAAACACACTCTCTGTATTAAATTCATATGGTGGCACTATATAGGATCCTCTATATACAATATTTAAGGAACTCAGAAAGTTTCCATCTCCTGCTTGTTCAAATATTGTTTTTACATTATCCGCTAGATCTGAGCCAATTTTAGCTATATGAGTTCCAACTGAATAATTTCGAATAAAGGGCAATCTTTTTTTAATAGTGGGAGGATCTGTTCTAGCGACCCAGTGATATGCGGGAATTCCACTTCCCTCCTCGGGATAATATCCAGAATATGCTCCAGTAACAATATTTGGGTAGCATGGGAATGTCACTGAAGGAAAAGAGGTGATACAGTACTTACAAGAAGTCCCCGTATCTGCTAATTGTTTCAGATTGGGGAGTGTGCCCCGCTCTAAAAGATGAAAAAACTGAGATGATTTAACATCATCGACAATTAAGAGAATTACTTGATTTATTTTTGCTTTATTAGACATAGACAATTGTATTAAACTAAAAATAATTAAAAATCTTTCTTCTAATAAATTATGAAAGAAAAAAAATATATCATTCCTAATGTAGGTACTCTGAAAATTAGTACCATTCTATTTGACATTAATGGAACTTTACAATTTCAAGGAAAGGTTTCAGCTCAATTAATTAAGCTTTTTAAAAGACTGAAAATGGAATTCAATGTAATTCTTATTTCTTCTGATACAAGAGGAAATTTAAAAAATATCGCTAACAAATTAGGAACTACCTATATTCGTATTAATCCAGAAAATCAAACTGATACTGAGGCAAAGAATATGGAACTTATTAGAATTGGGAAAGAACATACCATCGCTGTGGGTAACGGCAGAAATGATGCTCTCATGCTTAAAAATGCAGCACTCGGCATTTTAATTTTAGGAAGCGAAGGAGCAAGCACAAAAAGTTTACTGAATTCGGATATAGTCTTTACAAATCCTATTGATGCAATACATTTTTTATTAGACGAGAAAGCTGTAGTTGCTACATTAAGGAGATAAGAAAGAAAAAATTATCTATTGAATGAATTCATTCAGAAGGTTAAGAATTTCATTATATTTTTTAAGAGAATCGATCACATTATCATTCTCAAGAGCCTCGAATCCTTCTGCGTCTAATTTGTGAATTAAAGCTTTTAATTCCTCGAATCGATATAATTCTAATAGTTTATAATGGTAATTAATCGTACTCGGTTCAAGAATACCGATATTCCATTTAACTAAACTCCCTTGATTCATTTTTTGTTCTTGTGGCAAATAATTCGTGGGTTCTCGAACATTATGAATATAATAAAGAGGAATGATATCTTCAATCACCAATCCATCTAAGGAGTTCTCATAGGAGTTATTAAAGGGTAATTTTGCATCATAAAGCCCTTCTACTTTCGGTTTGGAATCTTTAATAGTGGAATGAGTCTTAATAATTTTTAATTGATCTTTTAAAAGGAAAATGATAGTTCGGGAGATTCTTTTTCTCAAATCGTAGCTAATCTCAACACTTTCTTGTGCGGGAATATTATGCAATTGCCATTTCATCTCAAGTCCATTTTGAATAAGAGTTTTATCTGGGATTTCTTTAGGGTCCTCGCCGTTTAATTCAATATTCAAGATTTCAAAATTATAGGGAATTAAATCGGATATAATAGCCTCTTCAACAACTTCATCAAACGGGTTTTTAAATCCCGATTTCAAATTAACTATTAATTCCTCTTCCTCTTCATTTTTTTGTACTTGGATATTTTCATCCAGTTCGATGATTTCCCCAGTTGTACTAATTAAGAGGGCTTCACTTGTTATATTTTCCTTAATTTCTACTCTGTGATTTTTAAGTAAGGAATTCAGTTGGTCTAATATCTGAGAAGTATCATCAGAGAGATCTCCAATGATCTCGTCGATAGTAAATTCTTCTATGAGAGGCATAACATCCTCATCAATTTGGATTATGTTTTCAAATTCTCTTGCTTTCTGAAGTAATAATGCTTGTTCTTCTTTATTTCTCCGAGCTTTATCATTAATAACTTTTTGAATTTCAGAGATTTTTTGATCTTTAAGAGCCTCTTCTTCCTCCTTTTTTCTTTTATCTTCTATTTTTTGTTTCGTATCTTTGATTAATTTTTCATATTTTTCAGTGATATCATCTCTTTCGATAGTAGTACTTATTTCTATGATTTGATTAGAAACTACTAGGATCATTTCTAAATTGTTAGATCTTTGATTCTCTTCTATTTGTGTTTCTAATTCTTGTATTTCCTCTTCTAAAGCCCGCTGATTTCGCAATTCTTCTTTTTGTGCAAGTTTTCCGACTATTTCATCTTTATATTGTGTATATTTCTTCCATATTTCTTTTTCTTCTATTGAACCAGCTAATTCGATAATTTCTAAAGCAATTTCCAGACATTCTTCATAATCTTTGGTTTTATTACTTTCTGAAAATTCATTTTCTAACTGAGAAATGGTATTTTCAATTTGATCTCTTTTTTTTTTTTGATCCATTTCTTTGGTAATATCTTCAACTATTTTGAGGGTAACATCTTTAGTATGCTCAGAGTTAATTGATTCTGCTAATGTTATTATCTTCTGACAATTGGAAATTGCAACATGATAACGTCCTGAATTTCTATTATTTTCTACTTTTTGTTTCAAACCAGAAATTTCATTTTCAATTCTTTCCCGTTTAATATCCTCTATAAGCTTCTCGTATTTTTCGATCTCATTGTCTAATTGTACTTTTTCTGCTTGTCGAATTATTTGATTGCATACATCAATGGCTAATTGATATCTTTTCTTGTTCCTATAATCATTAAGTTTCTTCTCTAATTCTTGAATTCTCTTCAGAGTTTTTTCTTTATTTATTTCTGTAATAATTTCTTCATACTTCTTTTTAAATTGTTTATGGTTTATTGATTCAGCAATCTTTACAATTTCCTTACTTTTTTGTAAAGCCTCCTCCAAATTTTGTTGTTCTCTTTCTGATTGAACGTATTTCTCTAATTCTTCAATCTTTTGTACTTTGGTATTATATTCCTCTCTGGCATTTCTGATCTCTTGGCGAAGATTTCTAAGTTGTTTATTAAAATATTTATCTTGTTTTTCAGCTACCATCTGCTCTACTACATCTACTCTTTCCAGTGCTTCCTCAAATTTGGCCCGATTCATTAACTTATTTGCTTCTTTTATAATATCTTCTACTTGTTCCAATAATTTAGAATCTAATTTTTCCTCGGTAAAAAAAAACTTATAATCAAAGCGCTTTTGGTCACGCTTTATTTCCATGCATACGCTCACAATCAAATTTTTATAAAAGTTTTGCCACATAGAAAGATTTTTCCGGAAGCCAGAAGTTTCAAGCCTCTCTGAAGCATCAATTCGTTCTATATTGAGGACATCTTGCTTTATAAAGGCATCTTTTTTATATTTTAGGAGAAATTCTTTAATTTCCTCTTCCCTTCCTAAAAATACATTACTAAATTGCTCAAAAATATCATCTAATTTCTCACTCATCTTTCCTCATCATGAATTTTTAAAATTTGATTCAGTTTAGAAGTTATTTCGTGAAAGTAATTACATGCATCTATTATTGCAAATTGTTCTAAGGATTTCTTAGCTTTATTTCTTAAGTCAATAATAACTTCTAAATATTTCTTTCTTTCTTCTTGGATTGTTTTTTTATAATTGTAAGAGTTCCATAATTCCTCTACATCCAAAATTAACTTTCTCACGGTTTCTAAAGCGGACAATTTTAGATATTCTTCATACTTATGTTTAAATTCTTGAACATACCCATAAGTTTTTTCAATATTCTTTTCATTTATTGTCGCTTCATAATACATCTCTTTAATAAGTTTCCGCTCTTCTCTTATCTGATCTAAAATATGCTGAGCTTTCAGCCTCGCCTCTGCCTCAGCAATAAACGCCTTTTGATCTTTTAGTAGTTCTCCATCCTTAGATTCGATTGCAAGCTGGATTATCTCTTTAGATACTTTAATAGCTTCATTGAATTCATTCTTTTCAAAATAAATATCTGCTTGCTCTTTTAGAGTATTTAATTCTGTAAAATATTGCTCCTCATATTTACTTTTCTCTGCTTTTAAATGGTTAATAATAGCTTGTTTTGAAATTCCAATATCCGAAAAAAAATCATTCAATTCATTCATGGATTCTAATGAATCCTCTGTAAAATATCGTAAGACCCGTAGATAAGGATATTCTTCGGAAAAACTCTGACGCATATTACTAATATAATTTTTCAGCGTTCGGGAAGCATCTGATCCTATCCATGTATATAATCGTTTATTTTTATGAATATAAAATGATAAAATATTTAAATTAGAAAAAAGTTCTACAATTTCTCCTTTCAAGGATTCCTCCTTAATTTCTCCTGAATACAAAATCCTAAAGACTTTTATATCATTCATTCAAACAAAAATTGGCAGATATTTTTTAAAATACTCTTATAAATCTAAGAAATACATTAGAATTTAAATTTTTGTTATAATACCCCTTGCGAGGGTTTCATCAAATAAATTCCTTTAAAAGGTTTCCTTATTTGAATCATTAATTACTATTATTCACAATCTCTCGCTTCTTGCAAGTTTAGCTTCACAAAGGCTTCTTCTTGGAGATTTCTCTGAGTGGACTTGATATTTCGATTTACTTGCGTTAAAAAAGTAATAGCATTTGATTTTCCATCGACTATGTTGTTAATTAATTCCTGTTGGTTGAGTCCTCCTGAAATGGTAAGAGCGGTTTGAAAGGTTTGCTCCGGGTGCAATGTTTTAAATTCAATTTGCAACGCAGATAAAATCTCTCCGGGTTGTTGCGGTAATTTATTCGATAAGTTTAAGTTTTCTTGATTAATATGAAAATCCTTCGTGAGACAAGATTGAAAATTGGTTGATTTTGATATTGGTGAAAATCCTCCGTACAGGCTGCTGCTATCATATTGATATATGATATCATTTTTTTCATCATATCCCGCTAAATCATTATCAAATCCCTCCAAACCGTTGATATCAAAGTCAAATACGAAATAAATATTAAAATCAAGTAAATCATAATCAGAGATATTTTTAAATGTGAAGAAAGTATTTATGAAAGGGACTTTTGGTTTATTAAACACATCAATATACAGTCTAATATACATATCTTCTCTTGAAAAGTTTATGGCGTCAATTTTTTCTTCTCGTATCAATTTTTTCAAATATTCCTTTATATCAAAGTCGAGAGTAATTCTGTCTATAATTGTACCTTTACGAGAATTTACCAGTTTATAAATGGGAGTCGGTTCGATATTTTTAAGGATTACAGGAATCATTCCCACATCATCTCCATACAACTTAAAACTAAACCAGGGTCCTGCTAACTCTTGTTCCGTCAGAAATAAGAGATATCTATTCTTAAAAATCAATTCCTTGATGGAAAATCCCATAAGATACCCTTGTGCATCTCAAGTAGCTAAAATATCGTTGAATTTAACTGAGAGTACGATTTTGGATTCAACCTCCTCTATTATATTTTGGGTATATCAATTATTTATTCAAAACTAAATTCAAATTGCTTCTTGAATTTATGGCTGATAAGGAAAAGATACAAATGATATACAGTTAAGTCCGTTCTAAAAATTTGTATGCTAAAAATTGAAATGCTGCTGAGACATTCTCGCCGGTCTTTGCAGATGTAAGTATATAGTTAAATCCATATCTCTCGGATTCTTGTTTAAGATCTTTTTCCTCTACCTCAATCTCATCAACGAGATCGCTTTTATTTCCAACAATCACTATTGGAATTCCTTTTTCTACTGATTCTTTGATATCATTATACCACTTTTCAATACTTTCAAGAGTTTTTTTTCGAGTTCTATCAATAACAATCATTGCACAATTAGCACCGTTATAAAATTTAGCCCTGTACGGTGTGAAGTCCTGCCCCCCTATGTCCCAGATGATTTCGCTGATTTCTACCTTTTCATCGAGATTGACTACATGTTTAGTAATATCAACACCCATTGTAGTAATATATTCATCTTTAAACTTATTTTCTACAAATCTTCTAACTAAACTTGTTTTTCCTACCCTTGAATCACCCGTTATAATAATCTTCGCGGTATATTCGCCCTCGGGGAGTTTTCCGGTCCTCGTTTTTGAAAGAACCTTAATGATCTCGGGGATTTCAACAGCAACATTATCTTTGCCTGCGATGAGTAATTCTGCTTGTTCCGCTACATATTCTGAAAATACTCTTAATTCTGTATTAGATATTGTTTTTTCTGAGATAGTTGCCAAGATGGATTTCTCTCCCTTGGAGCAAAATGTAAATTTTTTATCGCCTGTTTCAGTGATATTAAAAAATGATGATTGGGTATTAAATTCATTTTTTAGACGCTCAATATATCCCTCAAGCACCGCGGATACAGCACCAATTACTTGGTCCGAATCATCTTCTGCACTTTCTCGCTTCATTGAGGTAATAATTAAGCCATCGCGATCTACAATTGCAACTGCAATAATTTGCTCAGAATTCTCCACAAGACTTTGGAGAAGACTATCGAGTGATGATATCATTTTTCATCTACTTGAATTCAGTTTGTAAAATCTATATAATTATTAAATAAATTTGAGCTAATTAAATTTTATTTATTAATTATATCAGAAAATATTCTCGCATTAACTATTTTGGTTGTTTTAAATATATAATACGCAGTCTATTATGGGATATTTTTAATATATTAAAAACCGATCCGTGAAGATCTGAAAGAATTATTGTTTTTGGAAGCTCATTGAGGGGATATTTATACTCTACAATTCTCTTAAGATTTTAAGATGGAAAGAATTTTTAATCATCCCTTATGGTAAGATGACAATTAAAATATGAAATAGGGAACGGGATGTTTAGAAACTTTAACAGCACCCAAAATTCATGCTTGATAAAGTTCTCTATCTCCTAATGGAGAAATAGCAGCTTCAGGTTGGGTGGCTGATTACATTCGAATTGTTAGATCAGAAGAGGAAAAGGAAATTAAGAGATTAAGAGCCAGATAACGTTATATTGCAGTATATACATTAGAATTTAGTCCAAATGATACATATTTCACAAGCAGAGATCCGGATCATCGAATTATTCTCGAGGCTATTATAACATTTTATGAGTTAAGTTGTGAATCATTGCTTTACTGAGGGAAAAAATGGTCCTTTTATTGTTGAAAATCATAAGATGATACCATATATTTTTGTCTTTCATTTGATTTAAATAATACCACTATTTTATCTAAATTGAGAATATATAAAAAATCTATTAGAAATTACTATCAATTTCTATTGAAATTTTTCAGAAAAATAGACTTTGATTATAGAGACTGAGATGGTGGATTATACATATTATATTTTGAAGAACTTCTGAGTCAAAATGATATCAAAAAAGAAAATTGGAATAAATTATTAATAAAGCATTTTATATTAAAGAGAAGTTTCACTATTTCCTAAGTTTTTGGAATAATTAGTGAAGGAGATGCCGTAATTATTATAAAAAAAAACGAAGATTTGGAAAATGAATTGTTAGAATCCGCCCAAAAATTCAGAACCATAACTGAACAATCATTTATGGGAATTGCAGTTATGCAAGATCATAAGATTACATTTGTAAATAAAAAACTCTCTGACATCTTTGGATACACTATAGAAGAAATGTTAAACTGGAAACCGAGAAGAGTATATCAAATAATCCATCCCGAAGATGTAGAAAATGTTATGCCGATTGTGGAAAGAAAATATCGGGGAGATATTAAAGAAATAAAAGAACTTCAGTTCCGTATTATCAAAAAAAACGGGGAGATTATTTGGATAGAAATCTTTTCAAGAACAGTGCTATATAAAGGAAAAGAAGCGGATTTGGTCTCATTTTTTGATATCACAGAACAAAAAGAAGCTGAAAATAAATTAAAAGAATCCGAAGAAAAATATAGAACACTTTTTAATGAAGCTAATGATGCTATTTTTCTTATGGATAAAGAAAAAGTTATTGGAGCAAATCGAGCTACTTTGAAGATTTTTGGATTCTCGGAAATTTCCAAATTTTTAGGACTTACTCCATATGAGTTATCACCTAAGATCCAACCCGATGGACAAAATTCAAAACTGAAAACTTTAAAAATTGTAAAAGAGGTATTAGAAGAAAATTCAAAACGATTCTATTGGAAATTACGCCGAAAAGATGGCACTTTATTTGATAGTGAAGTATCTGCAAATAAAATAACCATTGAAGGGAAAAATTATATTCAAGCAATTGTAAGAGATATTTCACAACAGAAAAAAATAGAGCAAGAGTTAATTAAACTCAACAAGTTCAAATCGAAAATGTTGACCAGAATATCTCATGAATTAAAGACCCCCCTTCTCTCCATAAAAGGATTTACCGAATTGTTAAAACTTCAATTTGAACATCAACTTAATGGGGATATGCTCGAAATAATTGAAGAGATAAAAAAAGGATGTAATAGATTAGAAAGTTTAGTAAAAGCAATTTTAAGCAGTGCAGAGTTAGAGTCTAGTGATATTACTCTCAACAAGGAGCTTGTTGATCTTAATGAAATTATTTTAAAAAGTATAAAAGATTTAGATGGGTTTATTAAATCACGTAATCAATGTATTAACTTTACTCTTGAACAAAAGATAAAAGCTTTCATTGATAAGGAACAAATCTATAATGTGCTCAATAATTTAATCACCAATGCGGTAAAGTATACACCATCTAATGGAACTATAAAAATCAATTCTCACCTAAATGGTACATTTGTTATTGTATCTGTAGAAGATACTGGGATTGGCTTGACAAAACACGAGAAATCCAAAATATTTCAAAGATTCGGTAAAATAGAACGCTTTGGTCAAGGATATGATGTTATATCTGAAGGTTCCGGCTTGGGGCTCTATTATTCAAAGGAAATTATTGAATTGCATGGTGGGAGAATATGGGTAGAGTCTAAAGGGCGTAATAAGGGATCCAAATTTAGTTTCTCACTACCTCTATAACATCTGTATGTATATGAGTGAAGAATTACAAACTATACACATTATTTTAAGAAAAAACACTTTTTCACAAAAATCGGAATAGAATAAGTAAAATAGGTTAATCTACTTTGCCAATGAGATTTTGTAGGTTTGCTTGGTAATAGTTTTATAAATTTTATCCATCACAATGGCAAAGGCTTTTGGATTCTCAAGATTAGTAGGCAACCCTAGATTCTCTAAGGTTTCTATGAATCGCCCTGGTTTCGTAAATTGAAAAGAAATATCAATTTTTTGCTCCGGGAGGTCATTTTTCTCCTTGATATCTTTGACCTTGATATCTTTGACGGAGATCTTGGGAACTTCATAAGAATACCCTGATGTGTTTCTATCTATCTCATCTTTAGTAGACGACTTTGGAGACTTCATACTTGTAAATTGTTTTCCAATTTTTAATTCTGAAAGCAATTGCTTTTTCTTTTTACCTTTAAGCTTTAGGAGAATTAGGGGATTATAATCTATCACTCTAGAGATATAAAGAATAACGGCAGCGATATGTTTGCAAGGAACAGCTTGATCGGGACATGAACATTTTGCATTAAGCCCATGAGAGACATCGGGAAAGAGAGAATGATGGTATTGTTCAAAAATAGTAATAATAGTATCTGAGAGGGTTCCTTCCAACAATGAAATGAGATTTAGTAAATTGCCGGAAAGTTGTTCTTCAATTATCTTCCAAGCATCTTCGGGAATAGGATTAAAAAATATTCTTACTCGATAGGGAGTAGGTGCAGTACCTTGAACGAGAGCGAAGATCTCACCTTTTTTAATAAGAATATTGCTTATCCTGTCTTCTTCTGCATATCTCATCGCACGACGCATTCGGTACGGACGTCCAATTTTTAAGATAGAATGAACCCATTTTTTCCCCCATGATGTATTCGCAAAATTGATTAAGTCGCTTTTGATTTGTTGTACTTCATCATGTTTTTGCTTCTTATCCATAGGATAATAATCTTTTTCATTTCGATCTCGATAATCTCTTCGTTCTTTCATTTTTGATGGCTTAACTTTATAATTTTTATTCTAATGACAATAAAGCTTTAATTTTATCATCGGTTAATTGGGAGATCCATGATTCCCCGCTGCTAATGACCATATCAGCTAACTCTTCTTTTTCTTCAATAAGTGTATCTATCTTCTCTTCAATACTGTTAAGTGTAATGAATTTATAGACGTTCACATTTTCTTTTTGTCCAATCCGATATGCTCTATCTGTCGCCTGCCTCTCTACCGCAGGATTCCACCATCGATCAAAGTGGAACACGGTTGTAGCTTTTGTGAGATTTAATCCCGTTCCACCAGCTCTCAGAGAAAGAATTAAGAGCGGAGGAGAATCTTTATTGTTGGATTGAAATTTATCAATGATTTTCTTTCTTTTCTCGGCAGGGACGCCTCCATGGAAATAAAGTACAGGAAACTCATATTTATAGCTTAATACTGTTTCAAGTATATCTCCCATTTGAGTAAACTGAGTGAAAATTATTGCTTTTTCATTGTTATTAATAACTTCATCTATCATCTCAAATAACCGTTCAAGTTTAGGTGACATGGAAATAAAGTCTTTAAAATTTTTCTTGAGATCTTTGGATGTGATTGGCTTATGTAAAAATTGATACGGATGATTACAGATTTGTTTCAGTTTGGTCAAGAGAGTCAAAATATACATGCTTTTATTTTTATTTGTATCGGAAGCGCTTTTAATTCTCTTTAATGTTTCTTCAACCTCTTTTTTATATAGAGTAAATTGGGTTTTGCTTAATTCAACATATATTTTTATTTCATTCTTCTCTGGCAAGTCTTTAATAATTGATTTGTCACTCTTTGTTCTCCGAAGGATGAATGGAGCAATAATTTTTTTTAAGTTTTCTGCCGCCTCCTTATCATGAAACCGTTCAATGGGAATAATATAATCTTCCCGAAAGGATTTTCTAATGCCTAATAGTCCGGGATTTAAGAATTCAAATAATGTCCATAATTCCAGTAATCGATTTTCAATTGGAGTCCCACTTAAACATATTTTATAATGACTCTGTAATTGATAAATGGCTTGAGTTTGTTGAGTCTCGTAATTCTTCATATTTTGTGATTCATCTACAACTATTCCCGTAAATCGAATGGTTTTCAATAAATCAACATCATTTCTTATAGTACCAAAAGTAGTTAAAACAACTCTATGAGGTTTTGTGTATTGAGAGATCTCTGAAAGATCTTTTACTCTATCTAATCCATGATGGAGTATAACATCCAGGTCTGGTCCAAATCGTCTTAGCTCCCGTTTCCAGTTATAGATTACCGAAGTAGGACAAATTATTAATACACTATTCATTGAGGTTGGATATTTTTCCTTAAAATGAAGCAATAATGCAATGACTTGAATTGTTTTTCCAAGACCCATATCATCAGCTAAACACATGCCAAAACCAAGTTCAGATAGATTTGCCATCCATGTCAAGCCGGTTTTTTGATATGCTCTCAATGTCCCATTAAAGGAATCGGGTTGGGATATCTTTGAAAAATTTTCCAGAGTTTTTATTTTATCAACTATATTTTTGAAACTTCCCTTAATTAGTACTTTATAATTAAGACCTGCGGGTTCTAACTCAACTTTTTGAGATAAACCCAGTTTCAAAGCATCCATATACTTAATAATTCCTTCCGGTTGACTGTACTTTCCAATACTTGTAGAGGGATTAAATATAGCTTTGATATTTTCAAGATCTTGTTGATCAATTAAAACCCACTCATCTTTAAGATTAATTAAGAGTTGGTTTTGGTTAATGATATATTCAAGTTCTTTTTTCTCTAACTTTGTATCCCCCAGCTCACCTTCCCATTGGTATTGCAACATCTCATTTAATTGAAAGAGAGGGGTCATGGTAGAGGAAGTGCTTTCTTTATCTTTATACTCGCCTTCTTCAGAATAAATTATCATTCTTGCAGATAAGCGTTGTTTTCCTCCTGATTGAAAGACTTCAGGCAAAATTACTCGAAATCCGCTTTGGATCAATAAATCTTTGGGATAGGAAAGAAATTCCATTACTTCTGAAGATGTCAACAAGAGAGTTGCGGGATATGCTCCATTTAACGCATACTGCGCAGGGGGATAAATTTTAATTATTCTACCCAAACTTCTGAGAAGTAATTCCATTAAATTTTCTTTGGACTTAAAATAATCCTTCTGCTCAGAAGTTAATGTTACCTCCCCTTTCAGAACTTCTGACAAAGGAATAAGATTTTTTCCGTTTTGAAACGAAAGGTACAGACCTAAGGGCCATTCTTCCTGGTTTGAATCGGGAAAATCTAGTTTAAGTGCGAGTCGTATGCCATATCCTAAGGGGGAAATATTGGAAATATTTACCCAGTTTTTAATTAATTTGGGAACAATAGTCTCATGAAATTGCTGTATTTGAAAATTTGTATCCTTTTTCAAGAGTGATTTTAAAAATTTGTAGTCCCAACTTAGATTATATTCTCTATTTTTTTCTTTTAGAATTTCAGAATTGTAGAATTCCTCAAACGTCTTAAATTTATTTTTGATTAGAATAGATCTCACTAATATGTCCCCTAAAGTTTCCATGTAATCAGAAAAAAGAAAGGAAGGATGCCATAACTCTTTTACAAGAAGTTCGTTTTTGGAAGGAGCAGTTCTGCTCTTTTGATCCATGGTTGCAGGTAAGGAATAAGCCGTAAACGGACAATTTTGTAGGATTTTTTGAAATCTCTCATAGTCATAGGGATCTTTGAGAAGTACATGCCAGCGTCCAGTATAAGATTTCTCAGTACTCTTATCCATAACAGGTAAAAAATCTCCTCTGTTTAGCAATTCAAACGTGAGTTTAGTAAGTAATGCCCAAGTTGTAACTGAACCACTAAAAGAGCGAACGGTTGGTTTGTTCTCTTCGTTCTCAAATACTTCTAATTTATTGAGATAATTACTAGCGGGGAGTAAAGGAAGAATTTTTCCATAAACATTTTGAATTTGAAACTCCTTATAAGAATCGCTATTATTTGAATTTGGAAGAGCCAAATGAATAGTACACGAAAGCAATTTGTTGATTGGAATATCTCTCATTTTTTCTTGCATCTTTTTTTCTAAGGATTCTTCTGAATCTTGAAAAGGAATCCAAATTAAAAAAAAACTGGCATCAGTTGGGACCTTTTTTGAGGCAGATATTAAAGAAAATCCGCTAGCTTTTTCATTCCAGTATTTTGAAGGAATATATGTCAATTCTAATTGCTTATCAATATTCATTTTCATAAATACGATGCTTGTCTATATTATCTAACTGAAGTAAGATTCATTAAAAAGAAACAATTCAATTAAAAACATGATGATCTATGTTCTATAGCACTCCCTTTGTAGAGGGGATCTCATCGGAAACGATTTTTTTCGCCTCTTTTATTGATCGTGCTAATGCTTTGAACGCTGCCTCCACTTTATGATGATCATTTGTTCCATATAGGATGTGTAAATGCAAATTCATCTGAGCACTCTCGGCAAATGAATTAAAAAAATGAAGAATATCTTCTACAGCAAGATCTTCAATATTACATTCTTCTTTCAATTTGAGATCGAGATTCAAGGCCTTGCGTCCACAGAAATCAATGACACAGCGAGCCAAAGACTCATCCATTGGGATAAGAGCAGAACCATACCGATTGATTCCCTTCTTATCTCCCAGCGCAACCAAGAAACATTTTCCAAGAGTAATTGCAATATCTTCGATGATATGATGTGTTAAATCTCCCGAAGCTTTGAGTGTTATATCAAAATTCCCATGCCGAGATAATAATGTGAGCATATGATCCATAAATTTAAACCCCGTATCAACATTTTGTTTGCCAGAACCATCTAAATTTATTGTTAGAGAGATATTTGTTTCTTTTGTTTTTCTCGTGTGTTCTGCGATTCGTTCCATTTTCTTCCCATCTTTTAATAGTTATTTCTTAAAATTAAGACTCTAATAAAAACTCATTACCTATAATTTAATTTACTAATAGAGCTTCTAATCCCTTTGAAAACTATTGGATAATTATTTCAAAATCTGTATGGTTCAAAAAATTTTAAAATTTTGAAGAGAATCGAGCATTTAAAGAGTATAAAAATAGCTTTTTTACATTAAATGGCGTAAAATTCATTCTCCCCAATCTTCATCGGTCATTTCTGCAACTTCAGCTGTTACTTCGCCATTTTCAATTTCTTTTACTTCTAAATCCACACCACAATCAGGGCAAGGAATCACCTCACCGACAATGGTGTCCTCGTCCATTTCGAATTCAAAATAACAAGCCGGACATTCACATTTCATTTTTTCTAAAATTCCTCCTTAATTAAAATCTTAAATTTCAATATTTTAGATTATGAATTATTGAAAATAAAATTTTGGATGCTCATAAAGAGAAAAGCCAAAAGAGTAAAGAAAAGTTATGATTTACTAATAGAGAAGATCAAATTAATTTAGGACTCAGATTTATATTATGTGAGGGAGATGAATAATGAATGCTCTGACCCAACCGACCGATTAATGTTAGGAATGACGATGATCTTGAGTTATGAGCTCATTTCCCTCACATATTGTCAATTATTCATCTATTCAGTTCAATTACAATTTAGAAAGAATAGGTACTTACCACAGAATGATGTTCAACTTTATATTTAACCAATGCAAGTGCGCCCAATATTCCAATATCATGTCTATATTTTGTTAATTTCAATTCCGGAGGGTTGTTAATCGTAAACTGAAGTGGATTCGTTTTAAATTGTTCTCTTACTGGACTAATTATCATATCTTGGTCATTCATCATTCCTCCACCAAAATATATTGCTTTACAATCAAAGTAATTATTTATTAGACCAATTCCTACTTTATTATAAAACGCACAATCATTTACAATCATTTGAGATAAGATATCACCCTTTCTTGCCGCCTCAAATACTTCTTTTGCAGTGATTGCAGATTGTTTACCATTCACCAATGCTAATAATAGCTCTCCTTCGGCTTCATTATTTTCTAATGCGTTTAGAGCCCGAGCTCTTACTGCGGTGCCAGAACTAAACGCCTCCCAACAACCATTTGCTCCACAGCCGCATTTCTCTTTACTCCTTGGAGCTACTTTACTGTGTCCAATCTCGGCTGCATTACCATCCTTTCCTAAAATTAAATATCCATTGCAAATAACACCACCACCAATACCTGTTGAAATGGTGATATAGACCAAATTATCTTTTTCATCTTTAGAAGCTTCAAAATAGTGAATACCCAAGACCGCAGCGCTGCAATCATTTATTAAATAGAAGGGAACATCAGAAAATTCTTTTTTGATAGGTGCTTTTAAAGGAACCTCCTTGAATCCCAAATTGGGACTATTGAATGAGGTGCCTTTGTTTAAATCTAAAGGTCCTGCTGATGCTAGCGCAATACCCAAAAGATTATTTTTTCCGATTGAATTTTCCTCCAATAAGCTGTTGATTATTCGAGAAATTTGAGAACTTATAGAAAACTTGGTTTCTTTGAGAGTTTTAGCTTTTTCAATTTTAATAGTTTCCTTTTTCAATTCTAAAGGACTTATGGCAACTCGGATCCACGTTCCACCTATATCCGCTCCAATAATATATTTTTTTTCAACCATTGTCAACAAGGTTAAATAGAAAAAACTATCACTTTTATTCAGAGAAATCTTGCGATATTGTAAATGATAGCTATTACTATTAAAGATAAGCTATATAATTTCTATTGTTAAATTAACATTATGAAAAGATAGCTCTCTGATTAATAATAGCAGATTTTAACTGATTCATTGTCAACTATCGATTTAAATATTCTTACGATTTCTTGTTTTCTTTTTTCATCTATGGCATACACATAATAGTGAGCAGGTATACGTGCTATGGAATATAATTGAACGATATCTGGATTAATAGTTTTTATCGCTTCTGCAAGTAATTCAATATTTCTTTGATTATTATTAGATTTAAACTCTTTGCGGTTGGATTGATATATCAAACATTGAATGGCTAATTGATTATTGTGATTCATTTCTGTTTTTAATTGAGCTAGAGATGAAATTATTTCCTTTATTGAAGGTACTTGCATATGAGGCTGATTTGTTCTCCGAAAGTCTTCTTCTGTGGCGCAATCCAGTTTTGCAAGGATTAAATCAAACTTTTTCACCGTTTTTCTAACTTTTCGTTTATGTAATGTACTTGAATTGGTAAATAGAGTTAAGAGTGGTTTTTTTGTGGACCAAGATTTGCTTTCTCTCACTTGGTAAGCGACTTCAAAAAATTGGGGCAGATACTTATTTAAGGTGGGTTCTCCATAATATCCAGAAAAGCTCATACTCTCAAGGGTAGGAAATGATTTAGAATGGGATATTAATTCTTTCCTAAATTGAGGAGTCACAGGTAGAACCACTTCATACTCAGGAGAAACCACACTTTCTTTGGCTTTATTTCCCAATTCACAATATACACAATTATAAGTGCATACAATATGCTGAGGAAGAATATTTATTCCTAAAGAGAGTCCCAATCGCCGAGACCGAAAAGGACCATAGGTAAATTCTCTTCTCATACATGTCACTTAAATCTATGGAGAAATTTTTCGATGAGTTGATTCACTTTCGGAGGTTTTTCAACCATTACTGCGTGCCCAGCTTCATCAATAATATGTAATTCTGAATCTTCTATGTGTGAATGGAAATATTTATGATACTTTACTGGAGTTAGTTTATCTGCTTTTCCCACAATTATAAGACAAGGCACTCCAATAGAACCAAGTTTATTCATCACATTAAATTCATTGCAAATTTGGAAGTCCCGATGCACAATAGAGGGCTTAATTTTGGATATCTCTTGTACGTATTCTGTGATGATGGTAACGAGAGTTTTTCTATAAAATGAGCCAATTTCAATTGAGTCCAAAAATTTATTAAAATCGTTCTTTGTTTCCTCCAAAATTCTGGGCAGAACTCGAAGTTTGGCTCCGGTGGACATTAATATCAGCCCAATAATATCGTTTGGATATTTGAAATAATACCCTTGCGCAACTGCTCCCCCTAAAGAATGTCCACATAATAATATTGTTTTAAGTTGTAACTCCTCTTTTAATGATTTTACCGCTTCAATATAGAGATCTAAGGAGAGGTTCGCAAATTCAGAGGACTTTCCATGAGAAGGAAGATCAATTGCAATAAGTGGGATGACTGGCTCTATATTCTCCATCTGTTCCTTCCATACAAATGAATGTTCTCCACTGCCATGAATAAAAATCAAGGCACTCCCCTTCTCATTTGTCTCCGATGAAGATTTAATGAGATAATGGATTTTCCCGTTTTCAAATTGAATAAAAGACATATGGATGCTTATTAATATTGAGTGAATTAGTATTTCATCATTATGTATTATTAAGATGTAATACTATTTATTTCACTCTCTTTTTGGGGCACTTTTCTCGAATAAAAAAATCCAAAATAAAAAAATAGAGCTCCTAAAATGAAGATAATTCTCGTTAGGGCTAAAATTAATATGTTTAAAGGGATTAAGGTATCAATCACAATACCTGAAGTAATTAAAAGCCCTCCTATAAGTAGAAGTTTACCTTTTAAACGAACGTTCTCATTAGGGGCGGATAAGGAAGATTTTGCAAAGATAATGAAGGTAATTATTACTGACAGTATTGCAAATAAATCAAAAATTAAGGTAATGATTTGATTTTGCGTATAAAATGTGCTTACTTGTTCCGCAATAAGAGTATAATCAACAAACGCAGAAATAGTGAGAAATACCATATATGAAACACAGATTACTGAAAATATAAGTACTAATTTTTGTTTTAAATGAGGGACAACTAATTGTCCAAAAGAATAAATCCAGCAAATTACACCCACTGGAATGAAGAATCTTTCTAAAAAAATAGAAAAAGGGATGGGAAGCAAACTATTAAAGAAGATAAGAAGAATGAAATTGAGAGTTACCGACCAATATCCTGAAAATAAAAGGATTAGAGTAAGTCCAATTGTTATAAATTCTTCTCTTTTATGAGAAAAGTAGGTTGAAATAATTTTAACTCCAATAAGGATGATAATTGAAATGAAAAGTAAATTAAATATTCCGTAGAAAAGTTCTAATTCGCTTATATCATGAATTCCCATAATGATTATCTAAGTAATGGAGGGAATTTATTTTTTGTCATAGCGATAAATCTAATCTATTCCTCTCAAGACTCGAACTTTAATATGATAACTACTAGCGTGTTGGAATGGTCTGATATCTGGTAAGATTTGGAAATAGATTGAGATTCATGTGAGGAAAATACATGGCTTCTGCATATTCTCTTTGGAATTTTTGTTTAACTGCAATTTCCACATAATGGATGTCTTTCAATAATTCTGATGCTTTCTGCCTATATGTGTTATTAAGTAGGCAAAATTGGGCTCCAACACCCGCAGCATTTCCAATTTGAAAAATCTTATCGGAAGATATATCCGGTATCATTCCAATGAATCGAGCATTCTCTTTATCAATATAATTTCCAAATGCACCTGCTAAGAAAACTTGCTCGATTTTAAATTGTTTATGGTAGGTTGTTTGAAGATTATCGAGGAGGATGCGAGTTCCCGAATAAAAGGCAGCCTTAGCCATCTGAACTTGCCTTATGTCGCTCAAAGAGATGGTGATGGGCTCATCCAGGGAAGTCTCCTCTCTGAATGCAACAATAAACTCCTTTTCATTATCATGTATTAGGAAACGATTATGATTCAATAATTCCTTGTTAAAATTTCCATTTCGAAATAAGATATTTGCCCTGAGCATTTCAGCAACGGCGTCGATTAATCCAGAACCACATATCCCTATCGGCTTTTTATGTTTAATAGTGGTCAATGTAGTATGTAAGGTGTTGGGATCAATTTTTACCGAATCAATTGAACCCGCAGCTGCTCTCATCCCATATTTCATATGAGCCCCTTCCAGCGCTGAGCCCGCCGCACAACTCCCGGTCACGAGATGATCTTTATTTCCTAAAATAATCTCCCCATTGGTACCAATATCGATTGCCAGTGACAATTTTGATTCATTATAAATCTCAGAAGAGAGAATTACACCCATGGTGTCAGCACCAACAAATCCAGCTACTAAGGGAAGGATATAAAGATTGGCGTGGCGAGCTATGTTCAGTCCTACATCTTTTGCTTTAAGATTTAACCCTTTTTGAATAATAGGGGTATAGGGGCTTAATCCTATATTAACTGGAGTCATCCCAAGAAAAATATGATGCATCGCAGAATTCCCTACGACTACTGCCTCATAAATGTGCGAGGGATGGACATTTGCATTTTGACATACATTTTGTACAATTCCATTTAACGCCTCTATGACCAGAGTTCGAAGTTTTTCAAGTCCTTCCGGATGATTTTTGATATAGGTTATTCTAGTAATCAGATCCTCTCCAAAGGCAGTTTGCGGATTTAATTTTGAATGGACAGCATAGATTTTTTTGTTATTTAGATTTATTAAATATCCCACGATCGTGGTGGTTCCAATATCAAATGCGATTCCAAAATTTTCTTCTTCATGAATATTTGGTTCTATATCTATAATTTGATGATCATCCCAAATCGTTAATGTAATTTTTGACTCATTTTTTCGAAGCAAATCGGGTAATTGTTTTAATAAGTCATATTCGATCTCTAAGGGAATTCTCAACTGTTGATTTGTCAAAGAAATGCCCTCCATTACTCTTTCAAAATCTGCCAGTGGCTTTTCTAGGGTGGGGCTTTCAACCTCTAAAAATATCTTTTTTACCAAAGGGTTTAATGGTATATCTTTTCCAGCTCCTGAAGTAAGAATTTTAAAATCTTCTACCAAAGTAGCTTCAGGCAAGAAGATTTTTAATTGGGGTGAGGATTTTTGAAGAATTTTCTCTCTCTGGTTCTTATCTATTTTCGCTTGACATGCCAAACGCCATCCTTGATTAAGTTGATTCTTCTCAAGTAATAATTTTTCGGCAGGTGTGGGTTTGTTGAAGAAATGTGTCCCCTCTTGAATTAATATGCGACATTTACCGCAACTCCCGACACCTCCACATTCTGCACGGATTTTGATATCAAGTTTCATTAGCATTTCATATAATGTATCATCTACTGATTTTAATGAGAGTCTACGAGAAATGGGCTCAAAATCAATTATAATTGAGTGATACTGATGTTTATTCATAATAAATTATCCCATATTTCATAATTGTTAAAGAATTGATTAAGAAATTTAGATTATATCTTCTTAAAAAAGATTTTTACTCTTTAGGAAGTTTAAAAAAAATAATCTTATCATTTGGAGGTTCTTTTTCTCTAATTTTTTTATCTTCAGAACCTTGAAAAACGTTTTCATAATCGTCACTGTGACTATTGTTCTTTTCCTCTCCCAAATTTTAAAACCTTTTTAAAGTAATTAGAACATAATTATTCATAATAGCATTAATAATTAATATAATAAAATTCTCATAAAAAAAGTAATTACAATTACAATAATTAATTGTAAGTACTAAGTTTTTTGATCCATGTTAATTTTCGAAACCTTTAAATCTTTTAGTAAGTTCGTAATCATATGGAG
>SHMU01000030.1 GCA_008080765.1 Promethearchaeota archaeon
GTCCGAGCGTACTATTACTTGCGAATGCGGTCATCAGATGGATAGGGACTTAAATTCCGCCGTGAATATCATGGTAAAGTTCTTGACATCCGATGACTTATCGCATCAACCCTCCTTGAAGGAGGAATCCTTTCTACGCACGTGGAAAGGGTTTACCGCGACAAACAGCCCTAAGATATGCCCGCCAGCTAATGCTTAGTGGACTCGTGGGAATCCCCGTCCTTTAGGGCGGGGAGGCTTCAAATTGTAATAGTAAATAAAATAGTAAATAGAAATTGCAAAATTTAGTAAGTCTTTTAATTTTAAGAAGGGAAAAGTGTAAATAAAATTAAGGATTTAGTTATTTTTTCTTTGATTTTATCGAACTCATCTTTTCAAAACGTTTTATCTTTTCTTGTTTCCATTCGCCTGCATTTTGAGAAGGAATGTATGTTGTAATATAGTTTTGTGCCATCATTTTCTTTATTACCTCATCTCCTTGCTCTGTGCGCGTGATGATCATTGAATATCCTTCAGGTGCTCCGCTTGAGCCCACAGAAATATCAGAAAAGCGTCCGGTGAATTCATCGCAGTTTTTGCAATTGGATCGTACTGCGTTATCTAACTCTTTTAGTTCAAATTCGTATGTTGTATCAGAACTCGTTTCTACAATGAATTTTCCTTTAATAGCTGTCTTTTTAATATCTGAAGCTTCAATTTTTTTCTTTTTTTGAAAAATATCATAAAGTTCGTTATAATTAAAATTTTCAAAACAAAACAGACTGATAATATATTTTACTACATGCGCCGGTTTTACATTTAATAGCTTCATTTTTCGGAGAGCTCGCACTTGACAAGGAGTTCCCACGAATGCGATATTTAATTGATCGATATTAAAAATCGATTTTTCTTCTAAGATCTTAGCGGGAATGTTATATAAATCTTTTAAAGGATGAATTTGAGAAGAGATTGAATATCGGGTTCCAGCGGAGTTTTTTAGCTCCTCGGGATTAAAAATCAGTTTGGGCTGGGGGCGCAACTCCTTGTCATATTCCGATACAATTGCTGCATCAATCTGATAGGTATTAAAAAGATACATGAGTATGGTAGTGACTACTCCTCCATCCTGTCCTATTTTCATTAAGAGTTCATCAGTAGTTTTTGCGGCGATAATATCCTTATAGGGACCCACATTATCTTTTACTTGATAAGTTTCGTTCATTATATCGAGAAGTGGAGCCGTTTGAGGGCAAATAAAGTAGCAGAGGCCACATTCAGTACAATTCTCTTCATTCGCAGCTGATTTAAAGTGAGGTGTATTATCAATCATTTCAATTACGTCAAAGCTCTGGCTTTCGCAATAGGCCACGCACGCTCCGCAAGCGCAGCAAATATTCTCATCAATCACTTCTTCTTTTAAATCCTTGAAAATCTTAATAACTTCCTTATTTTTTTTTATTACTGATTCAGTCATTATTGCACCTCTTATTCACATATAATTTCAATTTTTCCTAATTTTTTAGGGATTGGAGAGGGTCCCAACTGCGTGATATTCTCCGTAAACTTAGTAATCAATTCGGCAAATTGTTTCCCTTCGCTTGCAGATATCCAATGTAAATCGAATCGTCGTTCGTCAATTCCGATACTTTTTAACAGCGGTTTCATATGTGCCATTCTCTCTTGGGTATATTCGTTTCCAGTAATATAATGACAATCACCAATATGACATCCCGTTATTAACACACCATCGATTCCTCTTTCAAATGCCTCTATTATAAATATCGGCTCAACACGTCCCGAGCACATAACGCGTACAATTCGGATATTGGGGGGATATTGGAATCGTGAAACTCCCGCCAAATCTGCACCCGCATAAGAACACCAATTGCAGCAAAATACAAGGATTTCTGGGGCGAATCCAGAGTCTTCTTTATCATTATTCTTATCTTTGGTTTTTTTCATCTTTTTTTTACTCCATAAATGGTTTAGGATGATTTCATCTCTATTCCGGTAAGCAATTCAATTTGCTTTTTAATTTGATTTTTGGTAAAATGCTTTTGATTAATGGCACCCAGTGGACACTCGGCAGCGCACGCGCCGCATCCTTTACATAAGGCAGCAATCACGTTTGCTTTTTTCTCAGATATCACATATAAACCCATTCTCTTTTCGGTTTCTATCAATTCTATGGCATTATAGGGGCAAACCTCTGCACAAACTCCGCATCCAATGCATTTCTGCTGATTCACATAGGAAGTGATTCCTTCAGTTTCTGTCTCTCCCTTTGCCATTAAGGTTGCGGCTCTTCCTGCAGCGCCATACGCTTGTGAAATTGTCTCATCAATCCATTTCGGCCAATGAGCCCCTCCACATAAAAATATTCCATCGGTTGCAAAATCTAGCGGTCTGAGCTTTACGTGTGCCTCTAAAAAGAATCCATCCTTAGTTAAGGGTACTTTTAACATTTTTGCCAATTCTTTAGTTCCCTTGCTAGGAATTTCGGGCGTAGCAAGAATTATTAAATCAGAATCATACTCAATCTCACATTCTGCTCCCACGTTTTTATAGTTAATATGAAATTTGCCGGTACTATCGCTAATATTGACTTCATCTAATGAGCGGTATCTTTCAAATAAAACGTTATTTCGCACGTCTCGCCATAATTTTTCGGCATTTAAATCAGAAAATTGTAATTCCCGATATAATACATGGATATGTGCTTCGGGATTAATCTCCAATAATCTTTCAATGTTTTTCAATGCCACTTTACAGCATACATTACTACAATAGGTTTTTACATTCTCACCTGTATTGCATGCATTTTTTCTCTGATCAACGCACAAAATGATTGTGGCATCCTTAAACTCGGGAAGATCAGCACCTTTGGTATCCTCGAATTCACGTTGAGTAAACACATTATTGCGATATATCTGTCTAACATCACTCCATCGATCTGTATCGGATTGATTGGTGCCCGTACTTACAATTATCGTTCCTACGGTAAATTCTTCAACTTTGGCATCATTACTAATATGCTGTATTTGAACGGTGTAGTTTCCGACATAACCATTTATACCCACAATTTTCGTACTTGTATGGATTTTTACGTTTTCCTTGGAATTCAACTCATCGATATATTGTATAATCTCTTGTTTTTTAAATGGTAAATCATATAAATTGATGAATTCGAGCGAATTTCCGCCTAAAGTGGATTTTGTTTCCACTAAATGAACTTTAAAGCCTTGATTAGCAAGATTGTTGGCAGCCATCACTCCTGCAATCCCTCCACCAATAATTAAAGTGGCTTTCTCCACCTTTACTTTAATTTTTTGTTGAGGTGCTAAATTGACCACCTTTGCCAAGTACATTCTAATCAAGTCACACGCCTTTTTGGTTGCTTCTTCTGGTTCTTTTTGATGAACCCAGGAGTCTTGATCGCGGATATTGACTAATTCAAATAAAAAAGGATTTAACCCTGCTTCTCGTAAAGTGTTTCTAAAAAGAGGTTCATGGGTCCTTGGAGTACAAGAAGCAACAATAAATCTGTTTAAATCATACTTTTTAATCATTTCTTTAATTTGTTCTTGAGAATCAGAACTACAAGAATACATATTTTCTTCAGCATGAGCGACATAGGGTAATTTTGACACGTATTCTACCACCTTGGTTGTGTCCACTACACCTCCAATATTTATCCCACACTGACATACTAATATACCTACTCTTGGCTCATCATCGGGACCGACGGGAATTTCAGGGGGATATGTAACGTCTTTTATTTGTTCAAACCGAACGGGATATAATTGTTCACTAATCTTTGCCGCACATGCAGACCCTTCCGCAACAGATACAGGGATATCTTTTGGTTTGCGGCAATATCCGGTGAAAAAAATGTTATCTTCTTCGCACTTCTTTATACTCTCGTCATTAATATACCCAAATTCATCAAATTCCACATCAAAGTTCTGTAATAATTCATAATATGATTTATTAGGAAATAAGGCACTTGCGAGAATTACTAAATCATATTCATCTTGTTCCACGATATTTTTATCAATATCTTCATAATAAAGGATTAAATTTCCATTTTTAGGGTTAACCTTTACTAACCCAACCTTTCCATTAATATATTGAATTCCATATTCCTCTTCACTTTTTACAATAAATTCGTAGAAGTTTTTACCTTTTGCGCGTATTTCGGTATTAAAAATGCTGCATTCCATGTCTGGAGCATGTTCCTTTGCTACAATTGCTTGTTTGGCAGAAGACATACAACAAATTGATGAGCAATATTTTTTACACTCGGGATGATGAAAATCTCGAGATCCTACACATTGTAAGAAGGCAATTTTATGGGGATGCTTTCGATTATCTAATCGTATTAATTCCCCTCCTGTGGGTCCATTTGCGGATAAGAGCCGCTCAAATTGCATGCTCGATAAGACATTGGGATGCTCTCCAGCTAGTCTTGTATAATATTCGGGATATTCTTGTTCGTATCCTGTAGCAATTACTATAGCTCCTACTTTGAGCGTTATTTCCTGAGGTACTTGAGAAAAATCAATTGCTTTCGCCTCACAACTCTTTTCGCACAATCTACAAATGCCATGGTTTAGATACAAGCATTTATTTTCATCAATTAAATATACGGGCGGTACTGAAGAGGGAAAGGGAATATGAGCCGCACCATGTGAATTTAGATGTGCATCAAAATCGCTAGGAATTCCTTTAACAGGGCAAACAGAGGCACAATCTCCGCATCCTTTACACGCCTCCTCATCTATATATCGGGGATTTTTAACTACTTTAATCGCATACTCGCCCGCTGAACCGCTTATTCCTTTTACTTGGGAATAGGTCAGTAGCTCAATATTTGGATTTCGGAAAACTTCCACCATTTTAGGTGCTAAAATACATAAAGAGCAATCTAAGGTCGGAAAAGTTTTATCTAATTGAGCCATTGTGCCCCCAATGGTGGGTGCCTTCTCCACCAGATATACTTTAAATCCTAATTCTGTTAGATCCAGAGAAGTTTGAATGCCCGCCACTCCGCCGCCAATGACCAGAACAGCACTCTCTAATTCAGTCATACTTAATTATAATTATTACTTGTTTTAGAAAGATCTATACTGCTGTATAGTCTTAGTTATTATAGAAAATAGTGTTTAATTCAAAAATCATTCGATTATTTTTCTCTTGTAATTGCGTTAAATTGAATTAAATATGATTATAGTATAGAGACCGCATCATATCAAAATGCAAAATGATAAAAGTAATTTCTTCTATAATCATGTTATACTAACTTTAATAGGTGAAAAACATATTTCAATCATTAAACGAAAATTTTATAGTGGTAACAATGAATTATTATGTGTCTTAAGCTATATTGACTTTTCAAAAGTTTTAATTGAATTTCCCACTCCCGAATTGCTAAACTTAAATAATCAATCGGAGAATTTTAAAATACAATTCGTAGAGCCCATTAGAAAGCATCTAGAGGGTCAAAACAAGTCGCTTGAAATAGAATATATACAATATCGCGATACAGATAGTTTAGAAGCTATATCGATTCAAAATTTAACCTCAATTGAAGATTATAATGTAATTACTTCTGAGATGTTGAATTTGTTGAATGAAATTGAGGAAACTGTGATTACCTCCAAAATTGAGAGGAAATTCTATTCTAAAACCAATGCACTTTTATCAATCATTTGTTTTTTAGATTTTAATCGCATTCTTATATCATTCATAAACGCACAAAAATTAAATATTCAAGTGAGTTCAGAAGAACTTAAGACAATCATTACGGAAAGAATTGTAGATGCAATTAAACCTAATTCGCCTAAAATTAAAGTAAGCTATGACTTTTTTAATGGTACAGATATCATCGAAAATATCGAACTAATGAATGTAACTTCTATAAAGGACTATAATCTGTGCTGCGATGAAATTATGAAGCTTTTATCCGAATTTGAATAATTTATTGCTGAACACTATTTTGGAATACTGGTCTACTAAGATGATGACTTCCTAATGTTTCAATGTTACTTTTATATGAACTTGAAAAATCCGAAAAGAAAGTCACTTTCTTAATTGAGGGGAATGTAATAAGAAAAAGCTCAAAAAGCTAACAAGAACATATAGAAGAGAAATAATTAATGCCATCAAGGAAAAGCAAGAAAGTTATGAATGAATCTTCATTTATATACTAAAATCATAATTTATTTCTAATATATAATGATAGATCTTCTAAGTTTGGATGATTTTATCTTAATTTACATAAATAGATCTAACATAACTCATTTTCTATGACTCAAATAACAGATAGAGACCATTCTGAAGAATTATATTTATGCCCATTCTGTGGAAATGTATTAGATTCCCGATTCTCAAAATGTTTTAATATTTATTGTAGGGGAAAAGATTTTCACATAGAAAATCTGGTTATATATCGTCTCAATCCTGAATTGGGTATTGGAAAGATTATACAGGTAATAGAAGTTCCCTCCTCACGCACCCTTGATGAAGAGGACTCATTTATTATTAAAAAATTTAAAATATTATTTAAAAATAATATCATCAAGATTGTTAATGCGGTCGATTTAATCCACTATATTTTTGCTATAAACGAAACGATTTATAGTGATATCGAGAAAAAATATGGTATCATAAACTCTCAAGATATTAGTATTGAACATGGGCAAATCGCATATGAAGTGTTGTATTCTAATGGGATGATAACGCAGATATATGAATCAGAGATTCTTTTATGGAAAGAGTCATTAGCTGATAAAATAGACCTTTCTATCCTCAATCCACCTGAAAGTATTATCTTAAAGTATTGGGCTTCCCTTTTTTATTCCTATTATACATCACACTATATTAAATGCATAAATAATTCCAGACTATCTTTAATGTCTCATCAAATTAATGTAGCCCATAGATTGGTTGAGAATTATTTTCCAAGAATGATTCTGGCAGATGAAGTTGGTTTGGGAAAAACTATTGAGGCGGGAATTTATATCAAGGAGATGAGAGCAAGGAACATCGCAGAGCGAATACTCCTCATTGTACCCGCATCTTTAGTTAATCAGTGGAGATTTGAACTTGAAAATAAATTTCACCTTAAATTCCTCCACTTTGATGGTAAAAAAATCAAAGTACTTAAAAAAAGGGGAAGTTATACTCATCCAAATCTATTACATAATCCCTTTTATTACGAAAATTTAATTATTTGTTCACTACAGTTTGCGCGAAATCCAAAGTATTGTCAATTATTATCCCAAATTTCATGGGATATAGTAATTTTTGACGAAGCCCATCATCTCAGAAGATATTTAGTGAATAAATCTACGGAAAGTTATCGGGAAACGCTCAATTACAAGTTAGCCAGAACTATTAGTCAGAGTACGCAAAGTTTATTATTATTGACGGCAACCCCCCTACAATTGCATTCCTTCGAATTATATTCATTAATCGAACTTATCCATCCTGAAGCGTTTGAAAACTTTAGCGATTTTGAACATTTCCGTAAAAATATTCCATATATTAATTTATTGATTAAAAATCTCAGCCAACTTGACCATCTCAATACATTTGAAGTAACAGGCACCATAAGATTACTCAAGGAGCTAAATTATATCAAAAATAGTCAATCTAATACCTCAATTATCCGTTTATTAAAAAATAATCACTATAAAGAAACTCTTCTGGAAAAAATAGAAGAGGATCATACTCTTGCTAAATTTCTGATTAGAAATCGAAAAAAACATGTAATTTCTGATGAGTATATTACTAAAAGGATAGTCAAAACGATTACAGTAATTCCAAAAGATGAAGAACTCAATATATATAACGAGATACGCCTTTATTTAGCGAAGATTTATAATCTCGCTGGAGATACCGGAAATAAAAATATTGGCCTAGGGTTTGTAATTACTACACTCCAAAAACTCCTTACCAGTTCAAAATATGCATTCTTAAGGAGTATTGAAAAAAGAGTATTGACAATAAAAGAATTGAAAAATGATGATCCCGATTATTTTGATTCTGATTTTGGCTCACCTATTCTTGAATCTGAAACTATAGAAATGAATAATGGAAAGGCAAACATCCTTTCCTTTGAAAATCAAGAAAAAATACTAAAAGAATTTTATCAGAAATTGAAGGAAATCACCTACGATTCCAAATCAGAGACCATGGTTGATCTGGTAGGCAAACTCTATCGAAATAATCCCTCTGAAAAGATCTTAATCTTCACTCAATTTATTGATACATTATACTTTCTGAAAAAAACTCTAGAAGAGGCTAATCCAAGTTATTCCATTAACCTCTTTTACGGGGGCTTGACAAAAGAACAAAAAGCAAGAGCTGTCAGACGTTTTAGAAATTATAAGGGATTCTCAATCTTATTATCAACGGAGATTGGAGGAGAAGGGAGAAACTTTCAGTTTTGTAGAATTCTTATCAATTACGATCTTCCATGGAATCCTATGAAATTAGAACAAAGAATAGGGCGATTAGACCGAATTGGTCAAAAATCAGAAAATATATATGTCTATAATCTCTTTATGGAAGGAACCATTGAAACGGATATCATATTTGCACTTAGTAAGCGAATAAATTTATTTAAAGAATCGATTGGCGATTTAGAACCTATTTTAGGAAATATTGAGGAGGATATCAAGCAATTAATCTTTACTCTTGATACATATAAAACCGATCAAATCTCTCAATTTAATAGAAATTTGGAAAATAAGGCAAAAAAAGCCAAAGAAATGCAATTAAAATTAGATGATTTATTAATTGACAAGAAATCTTTTCAGAGAAATCCAAGATTGGAGGAAATAACTCAACCTTATAATATATTAACAGATGAGATGCTCTATAACTTTATAAGAACCTTTTTCGCAAGTAATAGTGAGTTTGGAGCCATATGCAAAATTAAAGCAACCCAAAAGGAAGGAAATAATGGTGCTTCCATTGAATTAGTACAAATTGAAGTAAATAAAACTCTTTCATCTAAAATAAATGGAACTCTTGATAAAGAATATATTGGAACATTTAACTTGGAAATAGCAAGAGCTATGGAGGAAATTGATTTCTTTGCTTTAGGACACCCTCTTATCAACGGGATTATCCAATATTGTACCAAAGAGAATTTTCTAGGAAATTACTCCATACTTACCATTGATAAATCTTCACTTCCAAAGAATTTCTTACGAGAACTTCAAATCACTGATACTAATACTTATTATTTATATGTTTTTGAGCTTACTTTCCAAGGTTTTATAGTTGAGCAAAAAATAATACCGATGCTCCTTGATGAAAAAGGTAACTATATAGATAAAATACCAGAATTATTATTAGACCCAGGTAATCCAGAATTATTTTCTAAGTATTTAATTAAAGAACACAAATTAAAAAATCAAACTATGAATATCCAGACTATTGAGAAATGCTTTAAAAAGGCTTCAGAAAAAGTCAAAAAAATGGAGGACCAATGGAAAAAAAAAATTATCAAGATTAATAATATAATCTTTCAAAATGAAAAGAAGAAGCAACAAAAATTATATCAATATAAAAGAAAAGTATTCATCCAAAAATTAGAGTCCTTGAAAACAAAACTTAAAGTAAAGAAGACTAAGTTCCCTTCTGAAAATGTTCTCTCAAAAATCCAAAATATGTCTGATGAAAAGAAAAAACAAAAAAGATTATTAAACATAAAAAGTTTAAAGGAAGAAATTAAATTTCTTAAAAAGGATATTATCTCAACTCAAAAGAAAATAGATGATTTTAAATTTCATTACTTAGATCTTAAAAATGATATGAAAAAACAAAATTTGCAGAAATTCTCTGAAGAATTAATCGTCTTAGCTACAGTTTACTTTAAATCCTAATTCAAACGTAATTATATACCACATTTCATAATTAATTCATCATTTTGAATATTGCAACTACATTAACTCCCCATCAATTAACACCATTATGTTCAAAAAATAAATTAAAAGTCTCCATGAAAAATTAAAAGCTTTCGTAGAATAAATCTTTTCAAAAAAGAGATTGCAAGAGTGGTCAATTACCCCGTCATAAATGATGGGGCTTGTGAATCAACTCATCTTCAATCCCCTCATGAGCTTCGGAGTCATCGTTGTCCACATCTAAGGGGTAAATTGACGTATAGCCCGTGTCCTTCGGATATACCGAGGAACAACTGCTCGACCTCTGATGTTCATAGAAGCGGATCGGTCATCGTTGGTTTGGTATCCATATTCTAAACACTAAATTGATTCACTATTCTATTTATATTATCTCTGTCTTTATCCCCGCATTTCGGACAAGTCTGACTGGTATGTTTTGGATCAGCATACACCAGTGGTATTCCTTTTTTAATTTCCTTGTATTCTATCAACTGCTGGATTTGATAATAACTCCAATTACTCAGCATTCTGTTGTAGTCCTTACTACTTTTGTTTTTCCTAATTCCCTTTAATTAATCCATCGCAATAGGGGGATACTCAAATATTTCTAATGCTCTTTCTACTATCGTTTTGGAAATGATATGGTCTTGCTCGGTCATTAACCGTATTTATTTTCTGCTAATGCATTTCAAGAAACGCTTCTTAGATTTAGTGCCCTTGGACTGCGCATCTTTATGGTGCCTTTCGTATAATCATCGCAAGTATTTCACCTTTTCACCTCCGTAGAAGGCCGTACTTTCTTTTGTATCAGTGATCATGGCTAAAAAGTTAATTCCTAAATCTATACCAACTAATCCATTTTTATTGAGAAAAGATGTATCTTTTATTTCGGTTTTAATTACTATATTGAGAAATATCACATTATTGTTTCGAATGGCAAGCACGGCTGACTTTATCTCCCATTCATCGGAATTTAAATATTCTTTTAGACGGTTTCCGATTTTATAGGGGACTTTTAATCGCCCATATAGACTTTTGATGGATATGATACCATTTTCTTTAAAGAAATAGTCTCCAGGATAATTTAATCGCATCGATTGGGATTTAAACTCTACTGGTATGTCTTTAAATCGGTTTTTCTTATGTGTTCCCTTATAGGTCGAGACCACATCACCGAGAGCATTAATGGTTATTTGGATCTTGAGGTCGAAGTCTTTCTTAATTTTGTAATAAATGTGTTTTTGAAGTTTGTTTTTGAAGTTTGTTTTTGAAGTTTGTTTTTGAAGTCTGTTTTTGCTCTATATATCGTTATTCCTTGCATATTGACTAATATAATTTATAGCAGCGACATATCGGGTTACCGTCTCTATTATTTTTTTTTTTCTCTCCAATGATCTGTATCTGTGCTGTCTTACAAAATTTCATTAGAAATCAACGCTATTACATTACTTATAAAAAAAGTATTTAAAGCTGAAGAAATCTGATAGTATATGTAGGCACTTCCTCCCACCCCTAACGCTGTGGGCTTCTGTGCCGACTCTATGGTGAAAATTAAATATTAAAAAATAACTCTCACCAAAAAGTAAATAAAAAAACTTATAAAGCATTTAATGTGTTAAACATTTCTTTATTTCGCTTGTATATTTGTAAGAATTCATCATATAAGATATCATAGATGTATGTATTTGCCTTATTAGGAATATATGAATTTCCTAATTTAATCAGTGGAATGGCCTCAGGAAAATCGTTCAATATGCCTAAACCCACAAGTGCTATTACCGCCGCACCTCGGGCACTTGCCAAACTAGGATTCTCTACTTGTTGGATTTCTCTATTGGTTACATCTGCTAAGATTTGGCACCATATTTTTGAATTACCCCCACCACCAGTTAAACGAATAGTACTAGCCCTACCCACCAGTTTTTCGATGTATTTTAATCCCCATTTAATATTGAATGCAATTCCCTCATAGACGGAACGCAATAATTCCTTTCTTCCATGATTAAGTCCTAAATTATAGAACCCCCCTCTCACATTAGGATCATTTAAGGGACTTCTCTCACCAAATAACCATGGACAGAATAACAAATCTTTTGAGCCTGGCTCTGTATCCACCACCATTTTATCTAAATATTCATATAACTCCCCTTTATTGTCTCCATATTGAGATACTTCACTTTGAAAGGCTATATCTATTAACCAATCTAAACAAGATGCTCCCGTTTCTTGTTTTGAAAGACAGAGATAATCTTCCTTTGCTGAACAAATGGAACCCGTATAATGGACCAAGTCTTTTTTTCTTTCTGCAATATGAGATCCGATCCAATCTGCCGTGCCCAAGCATATTTGTATTTGGTTCTGCATTATGGCGCCCGAACCAATAGCGGCAGCGGCAATATCACCAGCACCTACAAACATAGGAATCTCTTGAGGCAACTCTAATTGATCTGCGGCATCTTTTTGTAATGTCCCCGCAATTTCAGTCGATAGTTTAATCATTGGAAGCTTTTTTTTATCAATCTCAAGTTTGGTCAAGATTTTATCTGACCAATTGTAATTCTCTGGATTAGTATCCATCATCCAGCTTGTATTTCCCAAATCTCGTGAAGTAACTGCGCTTCCCGTGCATCTATATATAATAAAATCCTTTACACTCAAAAACTTAAACGCATTAATATAAAGATCTGGTTTTTCTTTTTTTAACCATAAAATGTGAGAAATAGGGTCTTTACCATTAGCTCCTGGAGCTCCTCCCGTGATTTTTATGAACTTTAATAATTGCTTAATCCCAAATCCAGCAATCTTTATTACTCCTTTTCTGAATATTTTAGTAACGTCTGCAGATCTTGTATCAAGCCAGCTTATGCAATTCATTAAGGGATTTCCATCTTTATCAATTGGAATTGTTGAATTCATTTGACAATCACAGATTATTGCTCTAATACTCTCTGCCGGGATATTAGCATTATTCAAGAGTGTTTTGGTATTCTTTACCATTGAATTCCAAAAATCATCAGGATCTTGTTCTGCATATCCTTTTTGAGGATAATAAATGGGATATTCGGTGGAAGTACTAGAAATTAGGTTTAGCTTCAAATCATATAATGCAGCTTTGTTTCCAGTTGTTCCAATATCATAGGCTATTAAATATTTGTTTTCCAATAAATGACCTCCTCTATTATTATTTCAATAGTTCTTACATATTACTCTTCTATTATATAATTATTTGTTTCACTTCTAAAAAAAAATTTAGAATTTTTAGGAGGTAAAGCAAAGAAATTAAAAAAGGAGATAATAAAAAATAAAGGAGTTAGATTAGATGAACAAAGTTAAAACCAATATTACTATGAAGATTATCGAAATTGTAAATATAGATGACCAATAAATGACTCTGAAATAACGCCAAATTGTCCATTTATTCTTTTTAATTGAGTCCCAAATATCTTTTCCTTTCATTTGTACATCTCCTCCGCTGTTATATTAAAAAATGGTACACATATAAAGAGAAGGGTAATAAAACCAGTACACCGACAATTATCATCATAATAAGTTCTATTATAAATTGTTGGGTTTTAGTCAATCCTTCTCTTCTTTCTTCTTCTCTTTCTCCACCTTCGTCTTCAGCCAATTAAACCACCTTGAGTATTTGCGTATAATACCAATCCTTGAGCACTAAATGCCGCAATCCTTATTTCCGATGCAGAAAAGAACGCTAATCCTACAATCCATGGAAGATCATGTCCAATTGGATTTGTATAATAACTTACATATACAATACCATTTACCACACTCACACCAGTATAGGCAGTATCACCGTTACTTGGTAAGTCAAACAAGTGTATGAGACGATTTTCTTTCACTTCGTAAACTGCTGTACGCTTTCTTCCAACATGATTTCCAATTAATCCCGGACCTAAATGGTTTCTTCCCACTGCGAATGTTCTATTATTGACCGTAAATAATCGCGCACCGTCCAATCGGGTTTGAAAGTCAGGACTATGAGACCATTTAGTCAAATTATCATATGATTTGGCGATTATAGTACCTGCGTGGGGTGTTCCAAATATATAACCCGTCCAATCACTCATAGATGCTACACGAATTGTTGAAATTAGTTCACCGCTCGGTAAGAATTCAAGACAGGCTTCTGAACCTTGATAATGTTCAAAATAGAATGCATCATACACCACAGATACTTCTTTCCAGTTTATTCCATCATTTGTTTCCAATAAGATTGTTTGGGCTCTTAAGAATTTTTTAAATCCGCTAGCCATTACATACCATGTAATATTGTCTTTTGTGATCGGTTCCGTTCTCCCAAAACACCATTCCCACTCAGACCCCCATGTTCCGTCCCCATAGGAAACATTGACAGTCACTAACTTGGGAATTGTCCAAATAATGCCATCCTTGGACTTACACCAAAAGGTGACTTCTGGTTCTGGATCAAATTGTTGATTTGGCAAGAAATATATGAACATAGTGTCATTAATGACTGTGAGCAAAGGATCTCGTACATCATATCCGGGAACTTTTATTCGTGCAACCGTCTGCCATGTTCCTTCTAGAGCATTTGGAGACCATGCAACCACCAACTCTCCGTTTTTATCCTCTAAATGCCATTTACTATTTTGATACACCATCCAAAAGCTATTATTATAGTAAAGAAGTTCGGTATTTGATTTATGATGCTTTTCTAATTGATCTCCACTGGGTATGGCGGTCCACGTGTTCAATCCTACAAATGGAGGACTCTCAAATTCTGGTGCAGGTCGAGTATAGTAATAGGAAAGCATAACCCCCAATAATGAGGTGAGAGATATTACCAGAGCAAAAATAAATACTGTAATATTTCGAAGGAGTGTTTTGATCTTTCCCTTGAGATTTGATTGTGGCTTGTGGGAAAACGCAAAAACGACATCGTGGAGATAAATATAGAGAATTATAAAAATCCCGACAAACATTAAGCCCGCAAAGATGATGGCATCAAAAAACACGATGTTAAATGGTCCGGAACTATAAAAATTGAAGTGATTAGCAATTCCGCCGAAAATCATTAAACCAATTGAAATAAGAATTAAAATCAATGGAATTTTAACTTTTTTTAATAATTTTCGCATTTTTTTTAATTACCAATGTGCTTTTTAATGAAAAATTAAGTTAATGTGTTGTTTTTTAATAGATGTTTAGTTATATATTTTCTTCAAGACATATATAAACATTTTGTCATATAGGTTGAGTTTAATAAATTCTGAAATACTAATAGAACTTTGTCTTTTCAACGATTATCAATTGTTTTGGAAAGAGAAACTAATTTGTATTACACCTAAAGTTTCTCTAAATTAAGTTAAAGCTCTCATTGCTATTGTTCATACTATTAATCCGTATTAGATGAACATCTGGTTATAATAATCTTTATATACAATTCTAAATTAAAAATTAATTAAATATAATTAAAAATAAAAATTAAAATGAGTGAAAACAAAAACTTAGAGATATTAATTAATATAATCATAGTTGCTGCGGGTATTCTTATTTTTATAGGAGCATTACTACCAATAGCAGAAGGAGTTATTGATTTTGGGATTTTTAAAATAAATCTCTCGGGAAGTGTTGATATTTCTCTCGCAAAGTCTACTATTTCATTTAATTTCCTTTTAAATAGAATCTCTGTAGAATTTTTTGCAATAGATCTTTTTGCTTTGTTAGGTCTTTATGACATAATATTAAGTGATCTCTTTCCTAATTTGATTTCTTCTCCGATATTGACCTTCATCCCGGTGTTAATTTTAATTATTGGCATATTTATTGCCTTATTAGGAGTATTAAGATTATTACATGACTTCAAAATTCTCGAAGGGGGTGATGCGATACTTAGGAATGATTCTATGGTTATGACTATTCTTTTTATTATTGCTGCAGGTGCAGTTATTGTTTTACCAATAATTGAATTTGTGATTGTGAGTACTCAAGTGGTTGATGGAGCTAAAATGTTGCATGAGCTTTTTGGAATATTGTTATTTAATGAAATATTCCCTGAATTAACTACTTCAGCAACTCCTTTGGGAGGATTCTATTTAACATTAATTTCTGCTATTGGTCTACTTGTTATGTTTATTATTTTATTAACAATAGCAACAAAAGCAGAAGGACAATCTAAAGCCAAAACAATCAGTAGCTAATTCTTATCATGAATTAAATGATATATTGCTTCTTTTTTTTTCTCTTATTTTTTGGGAAACTACATTGCTTAAAATGATCCGAGTTAAAAAGCATT
The DNA here is from genome assembly GCA_008080765.1 of Promethearchaeota archaeon. Taxonomy (GTDB): domain Archaea; phylum Asgardarchaeota; class Lokiarchaeia; order Sigyniarchaeales; family SOKP01; genus TEKIR-8. The sequence goes on from SHMU01000030.1 coordinate 16,177, forward strand.
ATATCTTTTTGCTTACGAAAACTCGCCCATTCATGGGTGAGATGAAGTGAACAATTTATTCATTTTGTTTTTATTTCATATGCATTCCTTTGATCCCCGTTCTATTTATATTACTTTTTCCGTAATATTTAGATACCTTATTTCATAAGCTCATCTCATCTCATCTCATCTCATCTCATCTCATCTCATCTCATCTCATCTCATCTCATCTCATCTCATCTCATCTCATCTTCAGCAATATATTCTTGGATACATCTTAAAAAACTACTTATTTTGAATATCTCTTCTCTTGACCCTCATTGGGAACTGCATTGATGTAGCAATTGGCGCAATATGTATTGTGGGCTTATGTCGGTTGTTTCTAATCCCTCAGTAATATCTTCTTTCTTTATTAATAAAATTATATTTATGAGCATATACTTTAAAGAATTTCGTCCCTCCTGCTTCCTGAATGACCTTAAGTGTTTCTTGTGTGCTTAAAAAAGTCATTCCCCCGACCAGATTAACTCCAGAGTTAAATAGAATATCTGGAAGCATACTTGCGGTAGGCCCTATCATTGCAATGAACTTTGCGTGAGATCTAAACCGTTTCAAAATGGGCTCTAATGTATCATTAATTAAGGCTGTACCTGTAGATAGTAATATATCGCATTTTAGTTCATCTTCTTGTAGTTCATCAATGGTTCTTCTTGTGTCAAAATTCTTAAAGTTCTTTCCAAAAGGCAAGTCTTTCTCAATAATTGTAATATTTTTAGTTTTTTGACTTAATTGACGTATTAAAGGCTTTATAAGTCCTATATTGATAATTTTCGAATTTGGAGATATTTGGAGATATTCAACGAGATTTTGATTTATTGTTTTATAAGGATTATGACTTTTGAGAATATATTGTGATACCGCATTCATCGTTGCAATACCGATTACTCTTTGTAAACTTGGAGGTTTTTCTGCCCAGTTTAATAATTCGCTAAGACTTCTTTCAGTTAATTTTCCTGGGAAATGGATCTTGCTGCACTCTCTATTATTAATAACCTTGGGTAATGTATAGGCAACACCCAGAGAGGATTCTTGAAGAGAATCCGATAATTCTACACCTGTATAGCCTAAACCTACCACAACAGTAGAGATTTTGAGAGTTGAAATCTCTTGAGTTTGAAAGAAATGCTGAATTTTTTTTAGAGTTTCTTGTATAATCATTTTCATCTATTAAACAGAAATAATATTAAAAATTAATAAAAGAAATTTTCCTTTATAGTTTTTGGTTTTAAACCATAATTTTTAATAGTAAAATGCTTGAACTTAAGGAATAACTTTTTTTTAATTTCCAATTAAATGAAGCAATATAAATTCATTAAAGTTTCCCATTTTCTGGTTTATGATTGCATTTAAAAAAACATTTCATTTTAATTAAAAATTAATTAAAAGCTTCAAATATCTTGATACGTGTTGAAATGAAGACTTTAAGCTCATAGAAATTAATAGATTTGAACCCTCATTTATTATGATACAAATTTTCAAATTTTAATATAAAAATTTAAATATAATGGAAAGATTAATTCTACTTGAACTTATTTATAAATAATTGGTGAATGAAAATGAATTTAAAAGATTCTTTGAATAAATTTTTAGAAGCTTTAATAGAGTATATTGGAATTATCATGCTTATTTCTGGAGGAGTTATAGTTATTGGAACTTTAATTTCCTTCAGTGTAGCTACGATTGATATTATCTTTACTAAAGCTGACTTGGCATTCAATCCGTTATTTGGAGAAATGATTGTAAAGGCATATGTAAATCTACCAGGAATATATTCTGCTGTATATACATTTCTATTTACATCAGCTATACCATCCTCACTTAATGTTTTAGCGATGATAATTTTAATCGTAGGTGCAGCAATAGCCATATTTGGTTTGTTAGAGATGTTAAAAGAGCGGGTGGGTTTTCTAGGATTTCTAAAGGATAAATCCATGGTAATCCCTATTATTTACATAGCTTTAAGCGGAGCAGCTACCTTGTTTTCCCTTATTCTCTTTTTCGTATTCATGGGAGAATTACTTGAAGGGCTTCAAACTCTTTACGTCTTTTTTGAGGTATCTTTATTTTCTAATGCTCCATTGTTATCCTATTTTGTATTGAGTTCCGTAGCAACACCATCCTTCGGATTTTATATGATAGCCATTCCTGCTTTTGTGCTAGTATTAATATCAATTCTTTTCCTAATTATGTCTATGAAGGGAACTCCAGCTCCAACTCCAAAAACTACGACTTCTTCAACAAGCACTGCATAAACAAGAATAGGTGAATCAAAGATTAAAAATAATTTAATAAAAATTTTTTTGTTTTTTTATATGTTTTTCTTTTGTAGAATATTCCTTAAATTTACACCAGAGATTACTCCGTTATATATTTTGCTCGCTTCCTTCTATTTAGTTTTATATTGGAAATCTCCTTCTAAGCGTATATCTCGTGATGAAGGTCCAATAAGAATTTTGAATGCTCCTTCTTCTATTGTCCAAGAATCAGAATTTTCATTATAGAACATTAAATTCTCTTTCTTAACATGAAAGGATAGCGTTTCTCTTTGGTTGGGGGTTAATTTGATTTTAGTAAATCCTTTTAACTCTTTTTCTGGTCTTTTTATAGAGCATCCTACATCGTGAATATAGAGTTGAACCACCTCAGCCCCTTCTCGTATTCCAGAATTGATGATATCCATTTCAACGGTCAATATATCATTTTCACTAAGGACTTTTTTGTCCAATCTCAAATTATCATAGGTGAATTCTGTATAGGAAAGTCCATAGCCAAACGGATAAAGCGGTTCTATGTCTTCAGTATCAAAGTATCGATATCCTACAAAAATATCTTCATCATAATGGACATTTTTTTCATTATCTCCCGGATACGAGAGCTCTGACTTATGAGCAGGAGAATCAGAAAGCTTTTTCGGAAAAGTAACGGGTAATTTTCCGGAAGGGTTTACCTCCCCAAAAATGATATCTGCGAGTGCTCTGCCCCCTTCCATACCGGGATACCATACCTCTATAAGCGCAGGGACCATGTTGATCCACTCGGTCATTGAAACGGGAGTTCCATTTATCAATATGATTATAGTCTTCGGATTTGCCTTTGTTGTTTGATGAATTAAATCAATTTGTTCTTTTGGTAACTTATAAGAGGATCGATCTGCATTTTCACAATCATTTCCTGGCTCATGATTTAATCCCAGAACCAAGAAGACAAAATCTGCCTTGGAAGCATCATTTACAATACTTATGTGATCTCCACACTTTTCTTTTAATCCTTGATAAGGTGTGATGTCATACGGAGGTCTAACAGAAGAAGAACCGCCCCCTTCCGACATTTGTTTATCTGCATTGGGTCCTATAATTGCAATCTTCTGAATCTTATCTTTTTCTAAAGGTAATATCTTATTTTCATTTTTTAGAAGCACAATACCTTCCTCTGCCATCTTTCGGGCAAGGTTTTGATGTGCCTTAATATTTCGATATCCTTTCGGTAAACTCTCTGGCGCATCAAATAATCCCACAAAAAACATTACACGTAATAATCTTCGAATATTTTCATCCAAGACATCGATTGTAAATCTTTGTTCTTCAAAAGCTTCTTGTAAATTCCGTCTTTTATAAATTCTCGCTCGGGGCATTTCAAGCGTTAGGTATGCATTCAAGGCGTCCTCGGGCCTTTCAATATATTGGGTTGCATTCCAATCTGATACCACAAAACCTTTAAATCCCCATTTCTCAATTAGAATTTTTTTTAATAAATAGTCATGCTCACAAGCATAAAACCCATTGATTTTGTTATATGCTCCCATAGCAGAGAATACGTTCGCTTCTTCAACAGCAGCTTTAAATGCTGGAAAATATATCTCTTCTAAAGCTCGTTGGGACACCAGGGCGTTATAAGTAAAACGGTTGGTTTCTTGATTATTGCAAATATAATGCTTCACGCATGCAGCAATTCGCTCTTCTTGTACACCTTTAATAAAGGGAACAGTTAATTCTTTATTAAGATAGGGATCTTCTGTTTGATATTCAAAATTTCTCCCGCACATAGGCGTTCTAATGATATTTACACCTGGGGCAAGAATCATATGGGCCCCTACTTCCCTAGTTTCTGATGCTAATGCTTTTCCAAATTCATAACAAAGCTCCCTATTCCATGTAGAGGCTCTGCAGATTCCTACGGGAAAATATGTAGCTTCCTTATAATTTGAACTATGGGGTGCCACACCATTGGGACCGTCGCTCGTTAAAAATGGTTTAATCCCCAATCGTTTAATAGGGCTTGTTTCCCAGCGATGTCGTCCCGTTAATAGTTTAAATTTTTCCTCCAAAGTAAGTCTTATTAATAAATCTTCTACCCTTTCTTCAATTGAAAGATTGCTATTCATAAAGGGAAGGGCTTTCAATTCTTCCTCCGAATATTTTCTTATTTCCATAATATGAATTAATTGTATAATTTTAGAAATGAATCTTACAAAAAATAGTATGAAAAAACTTAAATATTCTTCTTAGTATTCTCAGAATTCTTTTTGACTTTTTGTTTTATCAAACTGTAAACCCAGATAAGAGAAATTATGAATTCGGGAATCCATTTATGCAATAAAAGAACAATTATTGCGGCTATAAAGCTGCTTGCAGCGCTAATAGAATAGTGGATATCCGACCAAGCATATCCAATATAGTAGAGATAGATTTGAATGACCATTCGTAAAATATTTACAAGATAAAAAATTGCCGAGGAAATAATTAATGATTTGGTTTTTCTCCATATTATATCTCTATTGGTACGCCGATCTTTACTATGGGGTGTGAAAAAGATAATTCCCGCAAAGATACAAATTGCTTGTATACCCGTACAAAAAGTTTCAAAATAAATAGTTCCTCTGCTCGGAATATTAAAATTCCAATGATAGGATCCTTGAGGAAGATAACTATTAGATACTCCCATATTAAAAAGCGAATTTAGAAGAAATGTAGTTTGTTTTACCACTAACTCGTGGAGCCAGTAGTTTATCTCCCAATCAAAAAAGAAGTATATTGCTAATGCAAGTAAAGGTGCTCCAATAGCTAATAATAGTAAAGAATAAGGGGAATATGTATATTTTTTCCCTTCAAATTCTATTATAGGTCTTTTTATGGTTTCTAACTCCAGGTCTGTATTATTATTCTCTCTGTTAGTAAGATTGGTATTTTCTTGTTCCATATAATACAATATTCTTCTTATAAGAATATAATTAATTAACACTAAAAGGGGAAGCATAACAAGAGCATAATTATTACGTGAAATAGATTCCATTAATGGGATGGTTAATCCAATGATAAAGCTAAATATTTGATTAATTGAAAAATATATACTTATTATGATCTTATGCTTACGAGTTATCCCCTTTTTTTTCATAAAAAGATAGACGAGAAGATTGTTTAAAGTTAAAAGAACGGGAATTAAAAAAATGGTAAGTATAATTCCAATGGAAGAATAAGATAATGAAATATAATATCCAATAAAGAATGTCAGAAATAATATTCCGGAAAATCCCGCGAAATATGCAATAATTTTAAGATATTTAGGTGAACCTTGGTTTTTTTTTTTATGTTCCATATCTAATCTATTCATTTTATGGTCTCTTTCCACGTGGTATATCTTTAATGATAATATTTCATTTTCAAAAAATATATGGATTTCTCCTCATTCAGATAGCACTATAATTGAGAAAAGAAAAAGAAGTAATATAAATCTCAGATAACTATTTATTGTTAGTGATAATATTTAAAAATAGTACATGGAATATGTTTTAATAAATGAATATTTCTAACAGAAAATAACAATATAACTCGTGAAAAATAAAAGATTAATAATAGCAATTTCTGCATATGCTGCCATTCCATTCATAAACAGAATTCGAAATGAAGTAACTTCATGGTTTTAACCAGAAAAACTTATTTGATTAAAAATTTTATCCAAAATTCTATTTTTTTGCATTTTTTAAATAATTACCAAGTATTTCTTTTTTTCTTAATTATTGTTTTAAGATAATAAAACTAAAAAGGAAGCAAAAAATATATTTGCTTAATAACTCTTATATAAAATCAAATAAATGAAATAGTAAAAGGTGAATTGAATGGGTAAATTTTGGGGCGTTTTAGGGCTTCTTTGTGGATTATTTGCGATCTTTTTTAATATTATGATTTGGTGGGGTATTCTCAGTGTTCCAGCCTATATTGGGCTTGTTCTTGGCGGACTCGGTGTGGTTTTTTCCATTGTGGGGATTGCCGCTGATGATTCCAAGGGACCCGGTGTAGCGGGGTTAATCTTTTCGATAATTGCTGTGATTGGCGCCTTGCTTCGATTTTTCTAAAGGTTCTTATTTTATAATTTTTCTTTTTAATCTTTTTTTATTATATTTTTTATTTTTTGAGAAGTATTTCTTTTAAATTTTTTAATAGGAAGACTTTTAATAACTTAATTGTGTATATTAAGTCTTGATACTCGATAGTCTCTATGTTGGTATGCATATAGCGGAGTGGCACTGAGATGCAAGCGCAAGGAATCCCTGCTCTGGTTATCTGAATCGCTCTTGCATCATTAGCAGTCGTTCTGGGCTCCGGCTTCAAAATAAATGGTATTTCTTCCTCTTTTGCCGTTTCAATCAAAAGCTTCGTTAATCTTGGGTAAAGATTAGGTCCAACAGCGATCGCTACTCCCGCTCCTAAACCACATTCGTAGAATTTATTATTATTCAAACCCGGATAGTCAATGGCATGCGTGACTTCCAGAACAATTCCCATTTCTGGATTGGTGTGATATGTTCCTACCGTTGCTCCCCTCACGCCTATTTCTTCTTGAGCTGCAAACTGAAATATAAGTTCGACCTTTAGCTTTTCTTTTATTGCAAATAAATCATCAATTAATTTGATGAGTATAAAACATCCTGCTCTATCATCAAAAGCTTTCGAAAAAATTCTTTTCTTTCCCTTGAAAGCCGTACATTCTTGTTCTAAAGTGATATAATCTCCTACTGATATATATTTTTTTACTTCTTCACCATTATCCATGCCTATATCAATGAAAAGTTCATCAATTTTGCTTGCCTTCTCCCGTTCTTGTTTTTCAAGCAAATGAATGGCTTTTTCTCCAATTATTCCTATTATATTTTCTCCCGACGAAGAATGGATTGTTACTTTTTGTCCCGGGAGTATCCTTGGATTTTGTCCACCTACATTTCCAAATCGTATGAAACCATTTTTATCAATAATTCGTACAATGAGTCCAATTTCGTCCATATGCGCATCTAAAAGGACTTTAAAAGGCTTTTTTTCAGCATTTGTAGGAATATTTCTAATTTTATTAAAATAGCAAATTAAATTACCTAAATAATCTGTCTCTATCTTATCACATTTATTTTGTACCATTTGCCTAATAAATTCTCTTATTTTAGTTTCATTTCCACTACAACTTTGAATTTCAGTGAGTTTTTTCAGTAATGTAAAATCTTCTTCAAACGACATTTTAAATCTTCCTTTTCTTTGTTTTCTTAATTATCTTATATTATGATAAATCTTAATTTTCTTATTAATTATTCATATTAGGAAGTTGGCTCTCTCAAATTTAATTGAAATGTCAAAATGAAAAAATTCTGCCATTAAAGATAATGTTTTACATGCTTATTTACTCATAATCCATATTTGTTTCTTTTCTATTTGTATAGATTTAAAAAGAAGCAATAAATAATTTAATAAATACGTAAGAATCATATAATTCTCTTAATTGGTGGTTATATACAATGGGACTTGGAATACTTGACAAATTAAATTCAAGATCAATTCTTATGAAATCTTGCGAAATATATGGAGATTCATATTTTATAATTTCATTGAATGGAGTTTATCTTGATTTTGTAACCAATGACCAAGATCTCAAATATCAAGTAAATACAATCCTAAATAAAAAGCTTTCCGATGTATTGCCCGAGGATATTGCAGAAACCCATTTGCGGTTAATTAGAAAAGTACATGAGACGGGAAAGAACCAAAAAATTAATTATTCAATATTGATTCAAGAACAAAAGAAGCATTATCAGATAACATATACACCTTACCAAGAAAATAGTGCTATTTTAGCTATAGTGCGCAATGTTACCGAATTAAAACGACAAGAAACAACTGCAAACATTGAAAAAGTAAAAATGAAGAATATATTACATTCTATGGAAGATGGTGTATACATAATAGATCAAGAGTATAATATCACATTTTTAAATCGATTTATTGAAGAAGAATTTGGACATAAAAGTACTAAGAAATGCTATGAATATTTCTTAAATAGAACAGAACCTTGTACTCGTTGTGAACTTGAAGGAATCCTAAACGGTAAATGTGTTAAAAAAAAATATCATAGTCATATAACCAATAAAATTTATCAAGTTGCTTCAAAACCTCTTACTGAAGTCGATGGTAAAATTTCTAAATTATCTATTATGAGAGATGTAACCGAAAGCACTTTGATGAAACAAAAATTAAAAAAAGAGAAGGAGTTAGCCTTAACCTATTTTGAAATCGCAGAAGTTATTCTCTTAGTATTAAATTCCGATGAAACTATTCAAAAGATAAACAAAAAAGGGTGTGATATTATCGGATTATCCAAATTTGAATTAATAGGAAAAAATTGGTTTGATAATTTCATCCCTACAAATAAAAGAACGGATGTCAGACAAATTTTTCAACAAATCCTTAGTGGGAAAATAGATTATTTTCGCTATCATGAAGATATCTTAATTGATAAAAATGGGAATGAACATCTCATCGCATGGCATAACACAGTACTACGAAATGAAAACGGAAAGATAGTAGCTACCTTAAGTTCTGGTACTGATATCACGGAACAAAGAAAGTATGAACAAAGATTGAAATTATCTGAACAGAAATATCGCTCACTTGTTGAGAATGCTCAAGAAGGAATCTGGAGAATAAATGCATCGAATTACACCACATTTGCAAATAGGAGAATGGGAGAAATGTTGGGTTATGCTGTTGAAGAAATGCTCGGGCGAGACTTATTTAGTTTTATGGATGAGAAACAGATTGAAAAGTGTAAGAAGAATGTGGAGAGAAGGAAGCAAGGAATAAAAGAACAGCATGAATTTATTTTTACTCATAAAACTGGCAAGAAAATCTATACTCGTATGGAAACATCTCCTCTTTTTAATAATAATGGTAAATATATTGGTGCATTGGCTTGTGTGGCAGATATCACAGAACATAAGTTGGCAGAATTAAAACTTCAAGAATCAGAAGAGATGTTCAGAACGATTACTGAACAATCCCTTATAGGGATTTGCATATTTCAAAATGGTACAATACAATATTTAAATGATGCTTATGCTAATATTTACGGATATAGTAAGTCGGAAATGAAAGATTTTGGAATAGCCGATCTTAAGAAAATCATTCATCCTAATGATTATCAATTTGTTTATAATCAACTACTAAAAAAACAAAAAGGAGATTTGGATGTAAAAGTTCATTATCAACTGAGAGGAATTAAGAAGAATAAAGAAGTAATTTGGCTTGATAATTATTCAAAAACGATCTTCTACAATGGATCGCCGGCAGATTTAGTAATACTCATTGATATTACCAAAGAAAAACAAGCGGAGCAAGAGCTCAGAAAACTTAATCGTCTTCGTTCGGAATTTCTTGACCGTATCTCACATGAACTAAAAACACCTCTTACAACAATTAAGGGTTATACAGACATTATTATTAATCAATTCAGCTCTCATCTTAACCCTTCAGTAATGGAATTCTTAGATCAGATTCAAATAGGAATTCAGCGATTAAATCTTCTTATAAAAAAAATATTAGATGCTTCTAAGGCAAAATCAAACAAATTAGAAATTAATAAACACCCATACAATTTAGTTGAAGTAATTCAAGAATCAATCGAAAATCTTCGAGGATTAATCAAATTACGAGGTCATAAAATAAAGATGGATGTAGGAGAGCCTCAAAGATTAATCGCTACTTTTGACAGAGAAAAAATTCTTCAAGTCATAGAAAATTTGATTAGCAATGCCATAAAATTTACACCTCCTCATGGAAAGATTAGAATTACTGCTCAAAAGAATGATAAAACAGAGGAAATACTTGTTGCAATTCAAGATAACGGAATTGGATTGACAGAAGAGGAAAAAAACCTTATTTTCTCTGAATTTGGAAAAATCGAACATTTTGGACGAGGTATCGATGTAATAACGGAAGGATCAGGATTAGGCTTATTTCTCTCTAAAAAAATAATCCAGCGCCATGATGGGTATATTTGGATTGAATCAGAGGGAAGAAACAAAGGTTCTACTGTTTTTTTTACTCTACCTTACTCATAACAATTAATTTCCAATTTTAATACCACTTCTGAATCCTATTCCTATATTTAAATACAATTTTTATTGAAAAATGAGAATTATTGGAGATTGAACTACTCAAGTCTAATGCGGGAGATTTATAATTCATAGAGAATTGCTGACCTACCATCAGTTTTACATTCTTCCCAAACGCATTCATCGTAGGCAATACGAAAGAATCATTATATGAAATGATCATGATATTATTATCTTGTAGTTAATTTATTCTTCTTTTCTGATCTTTTGAGAGGTATTTATATCTTTAGTATGATGGGTATTACAATTCGAACATATCCACTAACCATCTTTAAGTTCTAAAACCTTATTCTTATATTGGCACTCAAAACATATTTTAGAACTCGGAAAGTATCGGTCTAGTAAATTTTTTTTTTAATAATTCATTTATTTTATTGAATAACGCTATTAATCTTTAATAAAACTCAAATAAAAGAGGAGAAATATAAAGATGTCAGAAAACGAAAAAGCTAAAACAGAACATAAAGAGAATGAAAAAGAGGAAAAGAAAGAAACTACCAAAAAGAAAAAGAAATTTACTTTTAAGTGCACTCGATGCGATGCATGTTGTCTTGAGCGCGGACCGATTCCAATTACATTATGGGATTTAGAAATATGGGCGCGAAACGAAGTTCTAGCTAACTTTTTACCCTACTTAGAAATATATGATAGACCTGGTGGAAATATAGATTTAATCATTAAACCAATATCTTCCAACGATCAAAAAACTCCCGATCCCCAGCAAGATCCTACTCAAGCTTTTCAGCAAACACCTATAGAGGAATTAATTGATGAGAAATGTCCTCTTTATAATAAAGAACAAAAGAGTTGCTTGGTGTATGAAAATCGCCCGCTCTCGTGTCGGACATACCCCTTAGAATTCGATGGTAAAAACTTTAAAATTGTTGATGTAGAATGTCCCGGCATTGGCGAGGAGGGAATGACGAAAGAAGAATTAAAGGAAATGAGAGAGACCGCAAAAAGAATGAATTATGAACTCACTCGAATTAGGATTGCATTGCCTGTGCTGAGTCAAATTATATCACGAAATGTAATGATGGATTTAATGAGACAAAATATGGAAGCAATGAGTCAAATGAGTGAAGATGATCGCAAAAAATTAGATGAAATCTTTAAAAAAGCTCAAAACGAACATTCTGCATAAGCATTCTTTTGGTTTTATTTTTTTTCTCTCTTTTTCTTCATCTCCAATAATGATAAACCACTCCTTTTTATTCCTTCCAAACCTATAATTGTTAAAAAAATTCATATAAAGAACTGAAGTAATTACAATCCAAAGCAGTATTTGAAGCCTCCCCGCCCTAAAGGACGGGGATTCCCACGAGTCCACTAAGCATTAGCTGGCGGGCATATCTTAGGGCTGTTTGTCGCGGTAAACCCCTTCCACGTGCGTAGAAAGGATTCCTCCTTCAAGGAGGGTTGATGCGATAAGTCATCGGATGTCAAGAACTTTACCATGATATTCACAGCGGAATTTAAGTCCCTATCCATCTGATGACCGCATTCGCAAGTAATAGTACGCTCGGACAATGAACGCTTTACTCTTTTCCCGCATTTCGCACAGGTCTGTGTGGTGTATGATTCATCAATTCTTATTACTCTTTTGCCTATTTTTTGTGCTTTATAGGTTAAGAATTGGACAAATCTTCCCAACGAGCCCGTGTTTTGCATTGAATGATTAAGAGTCTTGTTCGATTTGTTTTGTCGGGGCGATTTGGTGGTTTTTTTCTT
>SHMU01000031.1 GCA_008080765.1 Promethearchaeota archaeon
GTATTTAAATCTTGTCACTTAATACTATCTAACGGCACTTCCTCCCCGCCCTAAAGGACGGGGCTTCCGTGCCGATCCTTTGTGATAAAATCGTTCTGATCAATCTATAAAACATTAAAACATGCAAACATTATAGAACATATACGGAGAATTTGAAATGGAGAAATCAAGATTATGCACCAATTTTCTTAAGAAATTTGAGCCATTTAACTTCACTAAAATACAAGAAGAGCGCATTTTTCTAGTAGGATCAATCTCTATCGCAAAAGAATATTTTTATGAATTGGAGAGCATTCTTCAAATTAAGTATCATAAATTAGTATCTATTTGTTCCGTGGATGGCCTACTACATAAATCCCTGTTTTCAGACGATGAATGGGACGAGCTTCAGGACATAGCATTGCGTAAATTAAAGTTTCACGATGCTATTTTAGTATTAGACGTGAATGATTATATTGGAGAGCAATCACGTGAAGAAATTAACTATGTTCAAACGGTATTAAAGAAGCCCATATATTATTTGTCAAAATTACGTAAAAAAGAGGAAACATAGATGTTGCTTAATTATATTTTAGGAACAGCTGGGTCTGGAAAGAGCACGCTTACAGGGACTCTAAGAAGCTATATATTAAATAGAAATCCCGAGATTTCAGCAATTACCGTAAATCTTGATCCGGGAGTTAAGGATATGCCCTATATTCCCGATGTAGATATAAGAGATTATATTGTTTTAGATGATGTTATGGAAAAATATGGTTTGGGACCAAATGGTGCCACTATTTTAGCCTCTGACTTAATGATTCAATTCATAGATGATTTAAAATATGAAATAGACCAATATAATGCGGATTGGGTGCTGGTGGATACCGCAGGTCAGCTGGAGCTTTTTTCGTTTAGAGAAACTGGTCCCTTAATTGCGAACTCCTTGGGAATTCAGCCCGTCCAGAGAGCCGTTTGCTTTTTGTTTGATTCAAATTTAGTAATGAGACCTAATGGATTCATCTCTACACTCTTGCTGGCAGCTTCAGTTCAATTTAGGTTCAAAAATATCTCCCAGATTAATGTACTTTCGAAATCAGACCTTTTAGATGACACCCAAATCGAGATGATTGTTAATTGGAGTCAAGATTTTATGGCTTTAGAAGATTCTACTAATGAAAGAGAGCAAGGACTTATCCGGGAGCTTTCCCTTCTTATCTCTGACGTTTTTGTACAAATGGGCTCCACAGCAGAATTAATTCCGTGCTCCACAACAGAAGAAGAATCGCTTGACGTACTTTTTGGACATTTGCAAAGAGTGTTTGATTCCGATGAATCAAAATTTTATTAACAAACAGAAATAAGAAAAAAGATTTTTAGATCTTATTTTTTTAGAAATTATTTTTCCCACTCAAAATCTAAAACCACATATTTTTTAGTATAGAAATAGGCAATAAGTAAGATGAGAGACGCAATAGGACCCCATAAAATTAATCCTATTGAATAGGAGTCCACCGCAACACTTGGACTATAATATATGGGGATTGACAAAATTGCTCCAATAAGTAAAGATCCTATCGCTTGAAAAATGTTAAGAATAATAGAGGGGAACCCCGCATAAATACCCGCTTTTAATTCACCACTCCTTTTTTGGTCATCTTCAGCCACATCTGCATATACAATGTAGGGAAATAAAAACCAACCGCCTAATACGGCTCCAATCCCAATTATGAAGATAATGCCGAATATTAAATATGAAGGCATAGGTATCAGCGAAATGAATGTAATGGGAAGAAATGCTGCGGCGATTAAGAATATGCACAATAATGTTTTTTTCTTCCCTTTTTTATTAATAGAACGTCTCCAGAGATATAAAAATATGAAAATGAATATCAAAAGGAACAATGCAACGATGACATAATCAAGACCTCCGAGATTGAGGGCATCTTCAGTATATTTTAGCATAGTACTAGTAATCATACTCCATGCGAGCCCAGAAATTCCTACCATAAAAATTATCAATAGAAAATTTTTATTCTTGAGAATAGTATTAAGACTCTCTTTCATATTGGATTTCAGTTCATACTTGGGTTCAGTAGGAAGGAAAAATGCGATAAGATAAAATAACACGATTGTAAGGATGCCAAAAATAATGATGGGTATAGCAAAAATCCCGGGCACCGTACTGTTCACATTTACCTTTAAATCATCCACATAACTCGTAAGAATTAAGAGCGAAAAGATAGCCATGACTCCATTTCCAACATAATTAAATGTATTCTGTATTTGTGATACTTTAGGTCTGATTTCAACATTAAAAAGCTCTGCCATCCATGCTTGATATGGAGTTGTTACTGCGTAGCTTGCCCTAAAAATAATGTCCCATATCAATACCCAGAAAAAAAGAACATCTTTGTTATTCAAATCGGGCAATATTAATTGGGGTAGTAATAAAAAGATAATTGAAAGTCCTAACAAAGGAGAAAATATTAAGATATACGGCTTCCTTCTTCCTAATTTAGTATATCTTACATCACTTATCCACCCCAGTAAAAATTGAAAAATGGCAATGGTAAGATACCCCATTGCAATCGCAAACCCTGTGCGAAAGGGATCCAACCCATAACCAGAGGTATATAAGGTTAGCAGAGCCCATCCTTCTATGCCTAATATGATGGAAGTACCTAATCGCGGAAGGCTAAAAAGAAATTGATGCTTAAATTTTGAATCTTTTTTCAGATCTTCAAGTTTATCCATTTAATCTCACATTCCAATTAAATTAATGATATTAATAATTAAATCATCTAATATAATTTAGATACCGACTAATTTAAATATTTCTTTGAGTTTATTTTATAAAACAATGAAAAATAAGAAAAATGGAAAGATAAGAAGATAAAAAGATAAGAGAAGATAGAAAAAGAGCTGAAACGAAGCATAATGCGCTTGATTTTTCATAAAGTTAGAATATTTAAATGTTTAAATGTTTTTGATGAATAGATTTTTAACAAAGGAGGGCATTAAAAATCCCAGATAAAAGAGAACTGAACCGGTAATTAAAGTGGTTCTTGTAGCTATTAAAGTTATTGCTATTTGTTCTATAGAGGCATCTAAGAAGGCTCCTACTAAATATAAAATATAAGCAATTATTAATAACTTTCCTCTAAATTTAAGTTCTTTCAAATCCGATTTAAGCGATTCTCGTCCTAAGAAAATCCCGGGAATAAAAATAGTAAGCATGCAAACTATTAAATATATCATTACAAGAGATTTATAAGTAACATCAAATAAGCCTGATAAGTTTCCAATAACGGACGGATCGAGTATCAAAAACACGAAGAAATACGTAAGAAATGCAATGCCAATTATAATAAAAGGATAGAGGATTAAGTTCCTTCGTTTTGAATAAATTAATTTTAATATTCCATAAAGATATAGCGTTATAAATATATGGAGAAACGCATTTCCTAAAAGAAAATACACTCTCTGTGGAATACCATAACCTACGATTAAATAATTGATAAATGCAACCGAAGATGCCCACCACGGACTACAAATGCCTGCCCATCCTATTCCTATAAGGAGAAAGGTTTTTTCTTTTAATTTAAAATATTTGCTACTGATAATAATTCCTATCGTGATTTGTACCCCCACAAAAATCAAACTTGATAATCCAATTACAAAGTTTAATAATGATAAACCATCCATATTTGCTTAGCTCCACTACTATAAATATAGATATGTATAATGAAATTATAATATTTAAATATTAGGATCATTTTTATTTTTTCTAGCATCAAATCATAGACGATATTATTACAAATTCACACTGAGCCGTTGTCGTTCTTGGGATTCTTCTCAATCAGCTCCTCAAAATCAGCAGTTTCTTTAATCATATTTAAAATTAAATGGGTATTTGTTCGAATTACATATTCATAGGAGTTTATAGTTTTTACGAGTTCGCTGAGACCTCGCCGATCTTTACACCGAGTAAGGACAAGAGCGTCATATTGACCGGTTATATCATAAACGGCAAACACATTGGGGATCTTTGCAATATCTAGTTCCACCTCAAGCATCTTTCCCTTAGAGATTGTCAATTCTATAATGGCAATGATATCATAGCCCAGTTTTTCATAATCAATAGTAATCGTAGAGTTTTTTATGATCCCCTTTTCTTTTAATTCATTGACATGATTTGTAATCGTCGTCGGATGTTTTTTTACTTGATCAGCAATATTTTTCATGGAAGTTGTTGAATCTTTGCTTAATATCTTCAAGATTTCGATGTCTGTTTCATCAAGATCATCTATCATATGAAAATATATATTAGCAACTATTTATTTTTTTTTATTGATTATTGTTAGATTCATCATATGAATTCAACATTTATTAGATGAATCATGATATTTTAGGAATATTTATATAGGTTCTTAATTTTACTTAACTTGTAAGATATATTATGAATTATAATATATATTAGTTATACAAAAGCAATGGTTATATAATATGATTAAAAAAGATGACCAAAAAAGAAAGCAGATATGCAATCAAGTAATCGATACCGTGAAAGAGCATGACATCAAGTTTATCTATCTTCAATTCACGGATATTCATGGGATAATTAAATCCTTTGAAATTAATGCAAAACGAATAGAGGACTTTCTCGAGGAGGGAGAAAACTTTGATGGGAGCTCTATTACGGGATATGGTGCCATAGAAGAAAGTGATAAAGTAGCGATTCCCGATCCAACCACCTTTCAAATCCTTCCATGGCGGGAGAAAAATAAGGTTGCCAGATTTATCTGCGATATCTACAAACCTGATGGAGATCGTTATGAGGGAGATCCCAGATACATCTTACAGAGAATGGTCGATAGAGCCACCGAAAATGGTCTTACTTATTATTGTGCTCCGGAAATGGAGTTTTTCATCTTAGATAAGGAGACCCATGAGAAAGAATTTAAACCCTCCGATTTGCGAGGATACTTCGATTATGATCCGTATGATATAAACGAGATGATGAGGTATAAGATCGCACAGTATTGCGATAAAATGGGCATAGAAATTGAAGCACTTCATCACGAAGTGGCGTATGGTCAGCATGAGGTTGATTTCAGATATGATGAAGGGGTTGTAAGCGCCGATAATACGATCACTATCAAAACAATCATAAAAACTGTCGCCGCACTGCACGACATGACGGCAACCTTTATGCCAAAACCGTTTTCAGGAATTAATGGTTCGGGAATGCATGTCCACCAAAGTCTCTGGAAAGGAGATAAAAATATATTTTTTGACGCAAATGATGAAGCATCGATTTCTCTTGAAATGAAAAAATGGATTGCAGGTCAGTTGAAGCACGCAAAAGCAATGTGTGCAGTGCTTTCCAGTTGGCCCAACTCCTATAAAAGGCTTGTTCCCGGATATGAGGCGCCTGTATATGTAGCGTGGGGATTTAGGAATCGCTCACCTTTGATTAGAGTACCCGATTTTCACAATAAATCAAGCGCGGCAAGATGTGAGATTCGTTGTCCTGATCCTTCAGGAAATCCTTATCTCCAATTTGCTGTATTGTTAGGTACCGGATTGGATGGATTACTTTCAGAGGATATTGAAATACCCGAAGCCACCGACAAGAACGTGTATCATTTTTCTACCAAAGATCTCGAAAAATCAGGAATTATTTCATTACCAGGTAGCCTTAGAGCAGCTTTGAATGAGTTTAGAGACTCTGATACGATGAAAGAGATCTTCGGAGAACAAATGTTCAAGAATTATTACTATGCAAAATTAGAAGAATACGATGCCTATCGAGTAAATGTATCGGAATGGGAAAGAAATCGCTACATTACTCGTTTATAGTATTAAAATTATAGTAACTTCATTTCTTTTTTTATTTATTTTTTAATTCTTTTTCTTTCTTAGTTCTAATAGGTTTTTTAAAGCTGAGAGAGCATAAAGTAAATAACATTATTTCTTCATATTTTTTATGAAATTTTTTTCAATGACACTTAAATTAGTCGCCTAGATCATTTTAAATAGAAAAAAATTAAGGAGGAATTTTTGTGAAAAAGGATCGAAGAAATAATCATCATTTTTATTAAAACTCATACGACTCATATATTTTTTTTTTTTTTAAATGGTTAAATTATACAATGAAAGTATATGAAGTCTTAACTCTGTGAAATCGAAATTACTAAATCGATGGGCGCTCCTCTTCTAAAAGACTAAAAAACCTAAGAAACGTAATTAAAACTACCTTAAAAAGGAAAAAAAAAGAAAACCCAAAATGTAAGTGCATTGGAATAATTTATTATACCTCGAGTACGTGAGGACCTCCCTCATTTGTGGAACACAACTCTCATTTTGAGAGACACGCATGAGACCTCACCTTTCTGAAGGATGGGCAACTCTCATGAGAAGGAGTAAAAATAGTAGGAGAGGGATTTATCCACACCCTATCCGATAGGGGCTACCGTTTTTAGCATGTGCGAATAAGGGACATGTTCCAACCTTCGCATAAACAAATTTTATTCAAAACTGTTCCCAATTTTTAACATTTTTAATATTATTGATAACCTTGTTATTCCTGTCAAAAACAATTAGAATAACATTATTTTAAATCCAAAAATTTTCATTTAAGTCTTTCTTACCTTGAAAATCTGTGGCAACATTCATCTATCCAATTTTTGTGTTGTGAATGCTTTTCAGAGGAAATGAGAAAGAAAGTCCGAAAAAGATAAATAAAGAAAGATAAAGAAAGATAAAGAAAGATAAAGAAAGATAAAGAAAGATAAAGAAAGAGGTATAAGCTTAGATGATTTTTTAGTATATTAAAAAGGAGATTTACTCATATAGAATACAGGTTAATTTTGCGCTAAGAGGAATTAATAATTACTTCAATACATCTTTAATTATTAATTATGAGAGATTATTTTTTTTAAAGGAGCTACTAAAAACCTCCTTTTTTTCTGAAGAATTTTATAGCATCACTATAAAGCTTTACTGAGATTGTTTTAGGATTCCTTTTATATGAGGAAGGTAATTGTGCACTGCAACGAGAACAGAGATCTGAGCCTCTCATCCATTCTTTAAATTCATTAGCATGGGCGGGATAATTACATTTCGGGCAGAGAACGATCCTTCTTCCTTTATCTTCGGGATATTTGGGAAGACTGAAGCAAAAAATACACTTAAAGTCATCCAGAGTAAGCATAGTGGTTTTGGGTTTTAAGCGTTTATATTTCGCTATTAACTGTTTCTGCTGCTGGGGTGTTAATTTTCGTCTCTTTGCTGTTGTAGTAGATTTTGGTTTTGGTTTAGTTGTTTTCTGCGAAGCAGAAGAGGATTTTGTGGAGGGGGATGATGGGCGCGTGCGAGAAGCTGGTTTTCTTGCAGAACGGGAGGTGGTTGTTCTTGCAGTAGTAGGTCTGGCTCTTCTCTGTGTGTTGCGTGAAGAGGGACTCCGGGAAGAGGATGTACTCGTGGGTTCTATTTGAGCAGATTGTATGGATTCAACTCTTGCTCTACGCTGCTCAATAAGTTCAGGTGAAAGATCTCTGATTCGAGTTCTTTTTTGTGCTAATCCATAAATAATTAAGATAACAAGAAAGAGGTTATGAAGGATATAGACTAATCCAGGAGCAGAATAAATGGGAGTGAAAAAAAGAACCTCTATTTTCAATACAATAATGAATAAAAAAATGATATTATTTATAAACATTGCAACAGCATAAAAGATTGCAAACCCACGAGCTCTTACCGATTTACTTTTATATATATAAATTACTTGATATTTTTTTATGGCTTTATAAAGAGAATAGAGCCCATACATAAGATATGGCACCGCAAACATGAGGATCCACGGATTAATTAACGTATACGATTGGAGTTCACGGAAGAACTCCCAATCCATCAACTCTGTGAAATAACCCGAATAAAAATAAAATATTCCTATCGTATTAATTCCCAGAATAAAGAAAGAGGTATTATGAGGAGAGCTATACCGTTTGTAATTTCTGATTTTGGCGATAACTTTAATTGAAAATGAGAGCCAAAATCCAAGAGAAATCCAAGAGAGAAAAATGTTTAAGGAAGGTTCAAGAAAGATACCATGAATTATTCCAATAATTAACCCAACAAGTACGGGAATAAAATAAAATTTTTTAATATTCAATCACCATTCGGTCCATACCTCTCTGGACAACCCTTTATTATAAAAAATATGTAATAGCTCTTATTTGTTATTATTATTAGTATTAATACTATTATTTTGAAAATAATGCACTGCAAAAAATGATATAACTATGAACCCAAGAAAGAATGGTTTCAATGGATTAAATAGATTCGATGGAAGCAATGATGGTAATGGAATCAATCGTGATCATATTCTAAGAATAACGCTTTTCCATCTACGATGGGAGTAATAAAATCCAAGAGTTTGGGAAGCAAACTTACATCTAAGGCTTCTTCTAACTTAAAGGGAAGAGAATACCATTTTTGGGTCTTTAAATCGCAGCGAAATACTTGAAATCCATAGGAAGATCCATCAATTTGATAGGGATCTATAACGATGGCTACAGCCTTTTCCCAATGCTTTTGATATTCTGATTGGGTATAGAGGTCTTCATCGGACATAAAACTTCCGTATGAAGGATGTGAGTGGTACCATCCACAAATAAATAATTTCTTCTTCCTGCTTTCTTCAAAAGCTTTTATGTGTCCCGTGCGTTTATTGCGTTGCTCATCCATTTGAACATGAATGGCATTTCCGTGCCCTATAGGGAATGCATTTTTGATGTAAAGCACATTATTTTCAATTCTTCCACCAAGCAATCCAATAACTTCCACCCATTTTTCTTGAGGAATATTTTTATTGGCGTATTTGAGGGCGTGAGTGGACATTTTTAAAACCGCTTTAATAGAAATTTGGACATTAGGCTCTTTTTTAGGTGTTTTCATCATTTCGGCTTTATGAAGTTCTTGACCCTTGACTCTTTTCGTTTTAAGGGAAAAGGTGGGTTCATCTTTAAAACTGAGCTCTTCTTGCATTAATTCTTGATAAATCTCATCTAAGAGCTCTTGTTTCAATTCCTTCTTTAATTCCTCTTTTAATTGTTCTCGTACTTTTTTCTTTAACGATTCTTTGATTGCGTTCCTGTCCAAATTTTCTCCCATAAGTCTTTCTCCTCACCATTTCTTATTAGCATACTTATCTACTAAGTGTTTAACTTTATCCTCAAAATAATCCCGTTTATTCATTGCTTCTAGTGCTGCTTTTTTATTAAACACATCTGTAGGGTTAAAATATTTCCCCTGCGTATTTAGCATTGCAATGATGGCATTTATTACGGTTACAATAGTTTTGGAAGGAGACCAGCCTCCTTTTTGCCCTATTAAGGAGGGATCAATAAGAGCTAAACAGATATTCCTTTGCCCTTTATATTCATGAGGTTTGGGCCAAAAATTAGGATGCCAAATAGGGGTATATAACCGAAGAAAGGGAGGAACCTTTGGATATTGTGCAGGAAATCGTACTTCTAATCTAAATAGACCCCCTTCATATGCTGTACCTTTAGGACCTTCGATTGTTATTTTTAAGTGGTCTATACTTTTATTTTTTTTGTCCCAAGGTTTTAATTGGACTATCGTTCCTTGCTTTCGCATCTTTTTTAATGCCGCAAAATCTTGTGCAACCCTTCGACTTCTTAAGCTCATATAATCACGTATTTTTTTAATTGTTTATAACATTAAATGGTAATTTGCAGTTATATATTTTTATTTTAAAAATTTTTTAGACTAAATTTAATGTAATGAAGATTTCTCCCCCATCCTTAAATCCCGCCGCAGTGATAAGTTCGAAATTTCTAAGTTCATTTTCGGTTGGTGTTTTATCCAAATCTACCAACTTTATATTGTTAAAATCTAAAACGGTTAATACCGGTTCATAATCAGGATCCAATTCATAGCCATTTTCAAGTAAGAGGTTTATAATTTTCTTGCAGGGAGAGGAACTTTTTATCTGAACCCTCACTCGTTTTACATGTTCACCGCATTGAGTACAATGTATATTTCTTCTTTTTTCAATATGGTAAAGTTTCATTGTCATTGCATTAAGGACAATATATGATGTAACGGGTCTTCCTAATGATTTATGTCCATTTTTCCAGTGAATAATTTTAATGGCTTCATGGGATTCCATTGCTGAAATGAGGGCATTGATGGTAATAATACCAGGATCGTGTCTGTCGATAATCTGAATAATATCAGATTTGGTAAATTTAGGGGGAAAATCATGCTCCTCTACCAATTGGTTTGCTACTTTTTGAATAAATTTGATATCCTTAATCTCCTTAGGATTGGGTTCTCTGTCATACTTCTCTTTAAATGCCATATCTCCTTTAAAAACGCAGTGGATTCTTTTCCGGGGGATCCCTACTACTGTACATGCTGCCATATCATCTATTTCCCCTACGGGCAGAGGATTACATTCATAACACGCATTCACATACGGAAAAATGGTGTACATATGTCCATGATACCCCGATACGCCTCCATCAACAAGTGGTTTGCCAAATCGGATGCAATGTGCATTTAAATTGAGACGAGCTTCCATAGAATCTAAGCCCCCTATTATTACATCCGCTTTTTTATAAATAATTGGATCTAATCGCTCTAAAGAGGTATGATATGCTTTTAAAACGATATTAGGATTAATTTCTGCCAACCTTTCCGCTGCTACGACCGCTTTAGGCGCTCCCATTTTGGCACCAGCAAATAACAATTGTCTGTTTAGATTCGAATGTTCTATTATATCCAAATCAACGAGATCCAAGTGTCCTACGCCCACCATTGCAAGATTTTTAGCAATTTCACATCCCAGACCCCCTACTCCTATTATCAACACTCGAGAATTTTTGACCAGTTTTTGAGACCAGCCTTCGAGTCTAAATTGCCTATCGTATAAATCTCGTTCCTCTGCAGTGAGCGTATCGCTAAAAAAGTCCGATTCTTTTGTCATAAAATCAAATTCTCTATTAATAATTAGTAATAATTTTTTAGTTTTCCTTTAGAATAAAATAATAAAAAGAAATAAAACATAGATTTTCAATAAAAGATATATTGAGTTTTAGATTTCAATTTTTCCGATTCTTTACCCAGCTGTACTGGAAGGTATTAGTAATACTTCATCCCCATCATCAACGTTATAATCGCGTAATGGGCTGGACTCATCCATCGTGACTCCCCCAGAAGATAAATGAAAGTCGTTAGGATCTAATCCGAAGATATTACCGACGGTTTGCTTGATGGCATCCACATGATTTGCATCATCTACCACAAGTTTTTGTTTCTTTTCTCCAGGTCCTACAGTAGAGGTAAAAAATAAGGAAATCTTTTTACCGCCAGAAGGTCCCTTTACTTTGGGTGTTTTCGACTTGATATTTTCGCTTGGAGGCTCCTCTGTTGGACCTCCTAGATCCTCATCAAATTCATCAAATTCATCATCAAAGCTCATTTTTTATAAACCTTTAATTTATTAATTTCGCATATAAATTTATTATGATTATAAGATAATATAAATAAAATTATCTATATATATAAATCAGATTTCTTACCTTTATAAATCTAAGAAAATAAAAAAGGATGAATAGCTATAATATATATACTATTATTTTTGTTAAAGTGAAATAATATGCGAGAAAAAACCCCGGATAAGTATGATATAACAGCAAAAACACCCATCGAGAAAGAGCAAGTAGTTCCCAGCAAAAAACTCCTTAAAAAACTGAAAAATGAGAAGAAGAAATTAGCAAAGGAACGGAAAAAGTGGGAGAAGACTATTAAAAAAATTCAAAAATATAACACAACTTTGGAAGATCTTGAGAATAAAAGAAAAAATATCGAATTAGAGACTAAAAACCTCCTTAAAGACCAAGAGCGCATTAAGGATAATATTGCCAAAATTGAAAATGATATTCAAAATCAAAAAAAGAATCTTGAAAATGAGAAGGATAAAATTCGAAACGCTAAAAAGAATCTGCGCAAAAAGAGAGATGATTTAGAAGATGCCTATAATGACCTAAAGGATGAAAAAGATAAATTAAGAAAGTTGAAAGATGATATCCAAGATGAGAAGAAAGATCTGCAAAAAACAAGACAGAAAGAGGAGAAAAATCTTCGAAATTTAAGAGATGAAAATTCTAAATTAAGAGATAAAGCGCGGGATTTGCGGGATAATATAAATGATTTGCAGAAGAATATCAAAGATTTAGAGGAGAAGCGAGATCACTTAAAAGATGATGTTAATGATTTAAATGATAAGAAAGAGAGAATTCTTCGAGATATAGCCAGAGAAAAATCAAAACTTGCGGATGAAAAGAAGGAATTAGATAAAAAAGAACGCCGAATTGAAGATGAAAAAGACATAATTAAGCGTGAACGAGAAAAGCTAGGGAAAGATAAAGATATCTTTGAAGAGAGAAAAAGAGAATTGGAAAATAAGATTCAAAAGTTGAAGGAAATCCCCAAATCAAACATTCGCACGAAGCGACCCACATAAGTCCGGTTTATCCCAGCGTTTTATCCCAGCTTTTTAGCTTTTTCGACGTATTCTAAGGATTGGTGTCTGAAATATGTGTTATAGAGTTCAGCATACTTTCCTTGCTTTTCGAGCAACTCGTTGTGTGTGCCCTCCTCTATAATTTTTCCATGATCAAGTACAATAATACGATCTACATGTCGCACCGTCCAGAGTCTATGAGCAATAACAATAGAAGTACGATTTTTCATGGTTTCTTCTAAAGCTTCTTGGATTCTTGTTTCTGTGAAGGGATCCACAGACGCAGTTGCCTCATCTAAGATTAATATTGAAGGATCCTCCAACAAGATTCGGGCAAAAATTACCAATTGCCGCTGTCCCATTGATAAAAGACTCCCCCTTTCGCGAATATTTGTCTGTAATCCTTCCGGCAAATCATCAATCCAATCATATCCTCCCGCCTTATTGATGGCATCTACAACCTCCTCAGTAGAAGCTGCCAAGCAACAATATTTTATATTCTCTTCAATCGTTTTATTCCATAAAAACGGTGTTTGCGGGATAAGCCCTATTTGCTTGCGATATTGTTTTAAATCAAAACTGCGTATACTTTGTCCATCAATTAAAATCTTTCCCCCTTGAAATTCGTAGAATCTCGCGATTAGATTCGCAAGAGAACTCTTTCCCGCACCGGTATGTCCTACAATGGCGACTGATTCTCCCGAGTTTATCGTTAAATTGAAATTTTGAAACACAGGGTTGTTGACTTCGTATCGAAAGTCAAGATTTTTGAATTCGATTTTACCCTTAAGACGACCAGGATCTATATTATTGGTTTGAATGACAACGGGTTCGGCGTCAATTAAGGAAAATGTACGCTCTGCAGCTGCTAATCCTGCTTGAAAGGAAGGCCAAAATGCTGCAATTTGAAAGAGAGGAAATAACAGAATCCACACACTCTGTAAAAATAAATAGAGATCGCCGCCGCTAATTATATCATCTGAAACCCCTAATCCGCCATAATATACTAAGAGTGTTATTAAAATTCCTTGAATTGTTCCTAATGTTGGAAAAATACCATTAAGCACCCAAGACCTCTTTAAATTTGCTTGATAAGAAGTTTTGTTGATTTTATTAAAATTATTATAGATTTTTTCTTCCCTTCTGAATGTTTTTGCAATTTGAATGCCGGTAATACCTTCTTTTACAAATGAATTCACTTTTGCTAAAGCTCTTTGTCCTTGCAAAGTTTTCTTTCGAGCAAGTTTTCTAAAAGATAAGGCTGCAATAAAAAAAAAGGGAAAAGAAATTAAAAAAATTGTAGTCAGTAAGACGTTGATGGTAAACATAATAATAATAAGTATAATAATCAAAAAGAGAGAGGATATAAGCTGTATGGTTAGTTCAACGGTTTGTGCAAAATCTTTTCCATCAGAATTGATACGACTAACAATTTTCCCCGTAGATTGTTCATCAAAAAACGAAAGATCATGATCCAAAGTGGCTCTTGTGGCATCTCGCCTCAGATCTAATAACACCCCCCCAATCATCTTTGCAGAATTGATTTGCCGAAAATAATTAAAAATCCAATTCAAAAGGTTTATAATCAAGATAAATGCTATTATTAATATTAAATAGGTGGGATTCTTATTTGTATCCAAAGTATTAATTGTTGTACGAGCTAAAATGGGAAAAAAGGAATTAGTTAAGGAAAATAATGTGAGAAAAATCACTACCAAGGTCATTTCTCGCTTATAAGGACCAAAATAGGAAGAAATACGCTTTATTAATTCTAAATCCTTATATTTTCTGTCATATTTCTCAGCCTCTAATCCTATACTAAATGCCATCTTATTTTAATTCCCCTCCTGGAGCAATTGATTTACATCAATATCAAAACGCTTGGTAAATATTTTATTATATTCCTCAGAGGTTTGCAATAATTCTTCATGAGTTCCTTTTGCGGCAATTCTACCTTTTTTAAGAACGATTATGAGATCTGACCATCGTATCTGAGCTAACCGGTGTGTTATGAGTAATGTGGTACGATTTTCCATGACCTTATTAATAGCTGTTTGGATTTTATCCTCAGTCTCGGAATCTATTGCTGAAGTTGAATCATCTAAAACAAGGATGCGTGGATCTGAGAGAAAGGCACGCGCGATCGCAATTCTCTGCTTTTGTCCTCCACTCAGAGTTACCCCGCGCTCTCCGATTTCAGAATTATATCCTTCAGGTAATTCAGAAATAAATTGATCTGCTTGCGCCTGTTTTGCTACTCGTTTTACTTCTTCAAGAGAACTTGTTCTTCCAAACGTTATGTTGTAAAACACGGTATCGGAAAAAAGAAATAAATCCTGTTCTATATAGGAAATCTGACTGCGAAGTGATTGGAGAGAATATTCTCGAATATCAATCCCATCAATTAGGATTTGTCCCTTATCTAATTGATAAAGATAAGAGAGTAATTTAGTTAGGGTGGTTTTTCCGGAGCCAGTTGTACCTACAATCGCAACAGTCTGGTTGGGCTCTATTACAAACGAAATATCTTTTAACACAGGCTTTTCTCCATCAGGATATGTAAATGTGACATTTCGGAATTCAATTTTTCCATTGATTTGCTTTGCCATGCCTTCCTTATTTTCATCTATTTCGGTTTGCTGTTCCATCATTTCGATTAATCGTTCAGAACTAGAAATGGAAAGGCGCCACTGAGCAAATACAAAGATGGAGATGTTTGTGGGAAATCTTAACAAAGAAAGTAATCCCACATATCCGATGATATCACCAATTCTAATAGTGCCATCAAGGTATAGGATGAGTGAATGAGCAAATCCTAATGTGATGGTAATGGCAAATAAAAGGATTGGAAGATATTTTGCTTGTACTCTTCCCTGTTCTACATAATAATCTTTATATTTTTTAGCGTTCAGATAATATTGAAGGGTTTCTGTTTCTTCTTGAGCTGTTGCCTTTACTACCTCTATACCGGAGAGGATTTCATTCAGTGTGGAATTCATCTCCCCATATTGATTTCTTAAATCCCTAGTGATCGGCCCAATTTTGTTGCTATAATATTTTAATGTGATAAAAAAAAGAACTGTAAACACCAATGGAAATATTAACAATTCATTAGGATAAAACAGAAAAATGTATACAATTGGCACAATTAGTTGGGTGAATGACTCTAAGATAAGAGAGATAGCGGGACTCATCAGAAAATTGAGGTTGCGAACATCATCAGTGGCCCTTGCCATTACATCACCAATCTTTTGTCTATCATGAAAAGATTGACTCTTGCCCAGTAAGTTTAAGAAAAATTCGTTTCTTGTATCTCTTTCCATTCGTTGAGCGAGTATTTCGCGCAACATAAAATTCATTAGGGTTGTAAGTGAAGAACCTACATTTAAAATTAAGATGAGAATAAAATAAAAAGTAATATCCGACAGATTGGAATCTGAAAATTCTGAAATTGCATCACCTATAACAACTCTTGCCCCAGATGCCAGATTCGCAGATAAAATCGTACTAAAAAACACGATAATTAGAATATATTTATTCCTTCCATGAATAATATGGGCAAGAATCCACCGATTTGTACCCCTCTCTCGTGCTTTAGCAAATTCATCTTCGGTAGGTTGGAATTCTGTATATTGAGGTTGGGCATTCCTCTCTGGAGTTTTTAACATCTTTCTTGTAAAACTATGATTATTACTTTTTAATATATAACTATTAAGATTAATCTTGATGGAAAACTATTAAGCTTTTGAATTATAAAATAAAAATTGTTCTTGCCAGAGACATGATTTACCTCTTTCAGTCAAAATAAAAAATACATACTTAAAATAAACCAATCCAACATTTACTATTAAAAAAATTAACAGATGGGTAATATTCAAAGATATCCATCTCCAATAAAGGATTTTTTTAATTGATATAACTAATATAGCCAAGTCAATATAGGCTAAAAAAAGGTGCGATATTCAAAGATATATATCTCCAATAGAAGGTTTTTTATTATAGTATAGCCAATATAGCTGGTTTAAAGTAGTTTAAATCTTTTAGAGTTCTAAAAACCTTTTTTTATTATCTTAAATCAAAAGATTTAAATTTCAATCAATAATATAATAATATAATCATATATTAAGTAATATAACTCCATATATATATTAAATTTCTTGAGGTTAAAATACGATTAGAGACAATGTTATCTTGTTTCCCGGGTGTATGATTGCGTATCGGCTCCCTTTTATAGAGGTTTCTGTTAAAAAAGTTCTAGATCTATTCGGAATTCCGTATTTTGAGTCTAATAAGTTTTCTTGTTGTCCCGAACCAAATGGGATAAAAAATACCAATCAATTATTATACGAGGTAACGGCGTCTAGAAACTTGGGTATTGCAGAAAAAGAAGGGAAAGACATTTTAACTCCTTGTAATGGTTGTTTCGAAACACTAAAAGGGATTCGAAGCGAAATTAAAGTCGATAGCCATTTTAGAAAGAAAATAAATACACAATTGGCAGAAATCGACTTACATGTGGAAGGTATTTCGGATGTATATCATCTAATCGAATTTTTCCATAAACTTGGGCGTGATGTAATAAAAGAAAAAATACAGAATCATCTCAATGGATTACGTATCGCAGTACATTACGGATGTCATTTTTTACGCCCTAGCAATAAAATACAAATGGATGACCCCATGGAGCCTCATATTTTTGACCAGCTAATTGAAGATTTAGGTGCAAAAAGCGTGGACTATAGTAATAAAATGGATTGCTGCGGAGGAAGTCTTGCAAGAGCCGGAACGCCCGATTCAGGTTTAGAAATGGTGTTAACGAAATTAGAAAGTATGAAAAAAGAAAGAGCAGATGTAATCGTGGTTGGGTGTCCGCAATGTTTCATCCAATTCGACCATCTTCAGCGAGATCTGAAAAAATTGGATTATACTTTTGATATTCCCGTTCTATATTATTCGGAGCTTCTCTGTATTGCCTTAGGAATAGATATTAAAGATATGATTCGAAAATATCATCGAACACAAGTGGACAGCATATTTGACAGAATTGAGGAAATACAACAAAAAAATAAAGAAATAGAGAAATATTTTAATGTAGAGTTTTTAAAAAGCTGCTATTCGTGTGGAGCGTGCAATGAAGATTGTCCCGTGGCAAAATATATCCCCCATCAATTTAATCCGCAGAAAATTGTAAAGAAAATTTTAGACGGAAATATTGACAAGGTTATCGAGGATCCTGCAATTTGGTTATGCCTTGATTGCTATGTCTGCTACGAGCTATGTCCTATGAAAATTGGCTTGGTCGAGGTGTTCACTATTCTACGCAATTTGGCCAAAAAACGAGGTTTTATCGCGCAAGGATTCCAAGATGAATTATCAACCTTTGAGAACGAGGGAATGGTCACATTATTTTCAAAAATCGCTCGTCAAAGAGTTGGATTGACTGCAAACAAGCCTGAGATAAAGGATTTGAAAAGTTTGATTAAAAAATTAAAGAATACTAATCAGCAGCAGCATCAAAAATGTGGTCAAAATTGTAATCAGAATTAAAATTAGAATTAAAATTAGAATTAGAATTAAAATTAAACTCAAAAATCATAATTAAATAACCAAATAAGTAGAAAAAAGATGAAATGGAAAGATTATACTTGTTTACCTCCGCAATTTCGCGATCAAAGGGTATTTGACGGATGTGGAATTTCGGGTTTATTAAATGTAGATGGAGAAAGAATAAGTGGACAAAAAGTAGTGGATATGCTTTGTATTTTAAGTGAGCGAGAGAATGGCTTAGGAGCGGGTTATGCTGGCTATGGTATATACCCCAAATATAAAGATTATTATGCTCTTCACTTTCTCTTTGACCACCAGCAATGTAAAGATCGAGTGATGGAGTATCTTGAAAGAGGAGGTTATATCATACATTCAGAAGCAATTCCCACCAAGATTCCTGCCCATGTGGATTTTCCACCAATTACATGGAGGGTCTTTTATGAACCTAGAAAAATGAAAAGTATATCACCGAATGAAGAAGTAGTCCAGATGGTCATGGAAATTAACTCTAAATTCGAAGGAGCCTTTGTTATGTCTTCAGGAAAGAATATGGGTGTTTTCAAAGGGAATGGTTGGTCTCACGAAATTGCCGAATTTTACAACTTAAAAGAGTATAAAGGATATATGTGGCTTGCTCATAGTAGATTTCCCACCAATACTCCGGGATGGTGGGGTGGAGCGCATCCCTTCAATCTCTTAGGGACAAGCGTGGTACATAATGGAGAAATTACATCCTATGGGACGAATATGAGATATTTAGAATCTTTTGGATATAAATGCACCTTAAAAACAGATACCGAGGTTATTGCGTATCTTTTTGATTTATTAATAAGAAAACATAAAATACCTCTCTCAATCGCCACTACTGCCTTGGCACCACCTTTATTTAGCGAAATTGAACAAATGGAACATAAATATCAGTATGTATTAAAAAATCTTAGAGCAACGTATCGTTCAGCAATGCTAAATGGTCCATTCTCTATAGTAGTGGGAATATCAGATCCAATTCCTACGATGATCGGCCTTTCTGATAGAAAAAAATTACGTCCCTTGGTTGCGGGAATATCCGAAGATGAAAACACTATATATCTTAGTAGTGAGGAGGCCTCTTTTCGACGACTAATGTTAGATTCAATTAATGGCTTCAAATTTAAAGAAATTTGGCATCCTAAAAGCGGCACAGCAGTAATTGCCAGAGTTGGCGATGGGTTGTTGAAGAAAGGGCTGGAAAAACCATTTGAAAATGTCAATTTATCCATTATGGGAGGTGCAACAATTTAATGTCCTCATTAACTCATAAAATTCCGTCTTATTTCAAAGTAAAAATCGATCAAGATCTCTGTAAAAAATGCAAACGATGTACCACTCATTGCAGCTATGGTGTGCTTTCCTTTAATGGAGAAAAAATAGTTTCTGATGATGACAAATGCGTTGCATGCAATCGATGCGTGGCTATGTGTCCCGGGAAAGCGATCAGAATAATAGAAAATGATTCATATTTACCACCTCATGGGAACTATACCAGGCGAATCCGTAATATCATTTGGCGACAATCGGGAGATGGAGGGGTGCTCCTTTCTGCCACAGGAAATGATCGCCCCATTCGAGTGATCTTTGATGATTTACTTCTTGATGCATGTCAAGTTACGAATCCTTCAATTGATCCCTTACGGGAAACCATTGAAACAAAGATTTTTTTCGGACGAAAACCACAAAAATTAGAATTTAATTACAACATCGAGACTCCTGATGATATTTCGCTTAAAACAGATTTTTCACCGAATTTTGAAATTGATATGCCGATAATGATAGGTCATATGAGTCTTGGTTCAATCAGTTATAATGCGGTAATGGCTATTTATCAAGCAGTGAAAGAGTTAAATATTTTAGCGGGTTCCGGCGAGGGGGGATTGCATAAAGATTTTTATGAATATGGTCCCAATATTATTACTGAGATTGCATCAGGAAGGTTTGGTGTGGATATTAATTATCTTCAAAATGCTGCGGGAATAGAAATTAAAATTGGGCAAGGTGCTAAACCGGGACATGGAGGTCATCTTCCGGGAGAAAAAGTTAACAGTCTAATCTCCCAAACAAGGATGATCCCGAAAGGCTCCGATGCATTAAGTCCCTATCCTCACCATGACATCTATTCAATTGAGGATTTGGCTCAATTAATTGCCGCCTTAAAAGAAGCAACACGTTATAAAGTGCCTATTGGCGTTAAAATAGCTGCCGTTCATAACTCAGCGCCAATTGCCGTGGGAATTGCAAGAGGTGGGGCTGACTTCATTAGTATCGATGGTTTCAGAGGAGGAACCGGCGCAGCACCCCGTATCATACGAGATCATGCGGGAATCCCGATAGAATTAGCAATTGCTGCTGTGGATGAACGCTTACGGCAAGAAAATTTGCGTGATCAAATTACTCTTGTTGCGGGAGGATCTGTCAGATATTCTGCGGATTTAATAAAAGCAATCGCCTTAGGGGCGGATGTATGTATGGTTGGAATGCCTGTGTTAATCGCCATGGGATGCAGAGTATGCCAACAATGTTTCCGAGGACTATGCTCATGGGGAATCGCAACGCAACAAGAATATCTTGTGAGACGCTTGGATATTGATGTGGCAAGAAACAGAATTATCAATCTTTTTCATTCTTGGAATGAAGAATTAAAGGAAGTTCTTGGAGCAATGGGCATTGATTCTGTGGAGTCCTTGCGTTCTAATCGAGACCGATTACGATATATTGGTCCAAATCCAAGAATTGCCGAAATTTTAGGCGTAAAACACGCCGGAGAATAAAAAGGAGGAATATATAAAATGTCAAATAATAATAAAATAGAAATAAATGCGATATCAGATGAAAATCCTTTAGACTATAAAACTTTAAATGAAGTAATACATCGAGCCTTGAGTCAAGGAAAAACTAAGATCGTACTCAATAATGTATGCGGTCAGAGATTTATTGGAGCTTCCTTACAGGGAAATATTGAATTAATCATTAACGGATTACCTGGAAATGATTTGGGAATCTTTATGGATGGTCCCAGAATTGTTGTCAATGGTAATTGTGAAGATCAAGCGGGAAATACTATGAATGACGGAACGATAATTATTCACGGAGATTGCGGAGATGTGATAGGATTGTCAGCACGAGGGGGAAAGATCTATGTGAAAAAGGATGTTGGATATCGAGTGGGCATTCATATCAAAGAATATGAACATAAACATCCCGTTCTAATTATTGGGGGAACTGCAAAAGATTTCCTTGGAGAATATATGGCTGGAGGAATTATCATCGTATTAGGGTTAAAGATTAATGATGATGGGAGTGTGGAAGAAAGTAATCACCCCATCTGTGGAAATGAACTCGGAACGGGAATCCATAGAGGGAAAATCCTACTTCGAACAGATGAAAATTTAGAAGAAAACTTGGGGATTGGTGCAAAATTATTTGAAATAACTGAGTCCGAGTTGAAACAGATTGACCCCCTATTAGATGAATATTGCGATGCTTTTTCAATACCTCGAGAATTAATTGACAGAAAACCGTTTAAGGTGGTGAAACCCATCTCAAAGAGACCATTTGGGGGAAATTATTGCGGGCAAATTGTTTAAGTCTCCCAAAACGATTATCCTGCAGAATATTCTAAACTTATTTCTTATTACTTTCATCAAAGTCATTACTTTTTTCCAAAATTTAAATAAATGAATTTATTTTGTTTCCTGCTCGATTAGCCGAGTAAAATCTAAACCATCCTTAATCACATTGAGAATAATATGTGTATTAGTTCTTAACACAAATTCTACCGAATTAATCTCTTTTATTAATTCGCTTAGTTCCTTTTTTGTTTTAAACCTGGCTAAAATAACCGCATCATATTCTCCTGTGACATCAAATACTCCAAATACATGAGGATTATTAGAAATTTTCATTTCTATTTCGAGCATTTTGCCCTTATCAATCGTAAGTTCAATCAATGCAATTTCTGTGTATCCCAGCTTGGAATAATTTAAAGAGGCACCATAACCCTTAATATATCCATTTGTTTCCAATTCATCCAAATGTTTTTTAATCGTAGTGGGTGATTTATCCAAGTCTTCTGCCAAACTTCTCAGTGACCGTCGACCATCTTCACTCAATTTCTGTAAGATCTGGAGATCCAAATCATCTAATATCATTATATCTTTTAAATGAGACTTTCTAAATAAATGATCACTTGATCATTCTTAGTTCTCAGAAGCAAGTCCAGTAATCATAGGTCAGGCAATATATTGTTTTAGTTATACAAGTTATATCTTAAAAATGCTTACTGATCAGACGATCAGTATATTTATAAAGTAGTATTCATAATTGATCATATAATATAACTACAATCATAAAAATATATACCAAATATATTACAAATTAAAATAAACAAAAAAAGAAAGAAATAAGAAATGACTTCAACAAAAAAAAGTGTCATGGAAGGAGCTATGGCTCCTAATTTAGATACGATTGACGCTGCAAAAAGGATTCTAGTAGATAAAAAAGTCAAATGGGTTTTATGTGCATTTACAGATATTCGTGGAATCTTTCAGAGTTTTAGTTCTCCGGTGAAACATTTTACGGAAGGAGATCAATACTTTGATGTAGGAATTGGCTTTGATGGGTCAAGCATCCGTGGATTTAAAGAACTTCATACCAGTGATATGATTTTTTATCCTGATCCCGAAGCTCTCTATGTACTTCCATGGACCGAGGGTGATCAAAAAACAGCAGTAATCATTGGAGATATTCGAGAACCATACGGAAGTCGTGAAGCAGCTGACTGTGATCCGAGGAGCTATGTCTGTAAAAAAGCTCTTCAAAAAGCTGATGCAATGGGTTTTGTGCCTTATTTTGGTCCGGAAATAGAATTTTTTGTGTTTAAATCTATTGATCCGAGCCATCTGCATTATGATATTTTCGTTAGTCCGGCTGGTGGTTCAGGAGATAGTTGGGGACCTCCAAGAGTTAATCCCGAGTCTCCAGAAACCGATGTTGGTGGTTATATCTTAAGACCGAAAGAAGCCTACTTTAGAAACCCTCCCGAGGATACAACAAATGCTTATAGGAACGAATTGGCAAATACCTTAGAAGAAATGGGATATACAATAGAGATGCATCATCATGAGGTTTCTACCAAAGGTCAATGTGAATTAAATTATCGATATGGTGAGATTGTGGAAACAGCTGATAAAATCCAGATATATAAATTGGCAGCAAGGAATATTGCAGCCAAACATGGTTGGATTGCGACTTTTATGCCTAAACCCATTTATCTGGATAATGCAAGTGGGATGCATTGTCATAACTCTCTTTTCGAAAATGGAGAAAATGTCTTTTGGGATCCTGATGATGACTATGCTGAGCTAAGTCAAACCGCCAGATATTATATTGGAGGCTTACTAGATCATGCTGCTGCTCTAACGGCGATTACATGCCCAACGGTCAACTCATATAAACGTTTAGTCCCAGGGTTTGAAGCACCAATTAATATCATGTATAGTCGAAGAAACAGGTCTGCGTTGATAAGAATTCCCATGTATTTGAGAGGGGAAAAATATAGAAATCGTAGGAGAATAGAATATCGTGGTGTTGATCCTTCGACCAACCCCTATTTTGCCTTTGCAGCTATCCTTTCAGCAGGATTAGATGGTATTAAGAAAAAAATAGATCCCGGTGATCCTGTAGATAAAGATGTATATGAAATGACAGCCTCCGAAAAAGCAGACGCAGGGATTACTCAACTCCCTACGACTTTAAGAGATGCACTTGATGCCTTAGAAAGTGATGATCTTTTTAAAGAAGTATTAGGCTCACATCTATATGATGGTTTTGTCGAGTATAAAAGTCAAGAATGGAATCAATACTGTCTCTATGTGACTCCTTGGGAGATAATGAAATACTTGGATTATTAAAATTAAATAATTTTTTTTTTCGTTCGCCAAAAATTCTTAATCTGTATGAATTAATAAGAAAATGGTAAAAAATTAATAAATAAACAATAAGACAAAGGTGAAAAAAAAGTTAAATCTGTTTATGAGGAAAAAGAGGAAGAGAGAGGTAAAATAAATCATCGCGTAACGATTGCTTTAGATGATGAATGTTTTTATTTACTAAAGGATTTAACAAGGCAGAGAAAAACTTCGCAATCTGAAATCTTTCGAAAAGCATTAAAATTCTATGAAAAATATGGGGAAATCTTTGAAGTGAATGAAAAACTTGAGGATAAATTAGATACCTATCTAGATATGCTTGCTGATGGAGAACACATTATTTTGGATGTAGATCATTACCTTTCGATGTTAAAATTCATCGAAGAAAGTCCTGAATCTCCGGAAACAAAAGCATTTTGGTCTTCACATCATAAAATAGCCCATAATCATGCTGAACAATTTATTGAGACTGAGAGAAGTATTGATGCTGTAGTGAAACGATTAGAAACTTGTAATTTTTTTAGGATTGTTAAAGAATCTCCTAATCGTTATACTCTTTTATTGGGTTCAGATATTCCAAAAAAATTTATGAAAGTCTTTCTAATGGAAGTCCTAAATGGCATGGGATTCAAGGCGCAAATTACAGAAAGTTTTGCCAAGCTTAGCATCTATTTAGATAATTTATCATATTAATTGCTTTTTATTTTTATTCTATTCTTATTAATTTTGAAAATCTTAATTTTATCGCACCAAAAAATGATTATTATTTTGCAGAAAAGACATAAAACCTATTATTTTATTCAAAATTGGAAAATTAGTAAAAAGAAAAAAAATAATTGATATTGATTAAGATCATTCCAGATCTAGTTGATTTTTTATTTGTTGGTGATTAAAGGATTTCTTCTCCTCGTTCTTTAGTTCTTATTCTAATTGCATCTTCTACAGGGATGATAAATATCTTTCCATCGCCTGGATTGCCTGTTTTAGCAGCTTCAATAATTACATCCACAATTTCATCAAGATTTACTTGATCATTTATAACAATCTCCATTTTTAGTTTCTCAATCCATTCTACACAATATTGCCCCGCTCTCCCGGTAAGTAACATGCCTCTTTGATTTCCGTGTCCGCGCACCTCATAAATGCTCATCCCTTTTATTCCTTTCTCAAATAACGCTTCTTTTACGACTTCTAATTTTTCTGGTCTAATAAAACATTCAATTTTTTTCATTGTGTCCACCTCATGCGATTTCTCCATGCTGTGACATGTCAAGTCCTACATATTCTACTTCCGTAGGTACCCTAAATCCAATTGTCTTATTGACAATCCAAGCTAAACCGTATGTAATCCCAAATGAAAAGATGATTGTTACTACTACACCAATAATCTGTATGATTAATTGTACAAGATTTCCCAACAATAATCCGGAAGAGTTTACACTTGCGAATATACCTGTGGCAATTGCGCCCCAGATACCTCCGGTCCCATGAATTGAAATAGCGTCTAATGTTTCATCAACTTTTGAGCGAGAACGTAAGGAAAGTGCAAAGAAACAAATTGCACCGGAAATTGCTCCCATAAGAAGCGCAGCCCAAGGTTGCACGAAGCCCGCTGCAGGAGTCACAGCAACTAAACCAGCAAGTACCCCAGATGCAAGACCTAATGTACTGAATTTTTCCGTCTTTTGTCTTTCGATGAGCATCCACACCAAACCTCCCGCACAAGCAGCTATATGAGTATTAAACATGGCTAACACAGCAATATCATTTGCTGCTAATGCGCTCCCACCATTGAACCCAAACCATCCGAGCCATAGTAATCCCGTTCCTAATAATACATAAGGAATATTGGATGGTTTAAGAGATTCTTTTTGATACCCTTTACGCTGTCCTATCACCATTGCGACAGCCAAAGCGGCGAATCCCACATTAATATGGACAACAGTACCTCCGGCAAAATCAAGTGCTCCCATCATACCTAACCAGCCA
The DNA here is from genome assembly GCA_008080765.1 of Promethearchaeota archaeon. GTDB lineage: Archaea > Asgardarchaeota > Lokiarchaeia > Sigyniarchaeales > SOKP01 > TEKIR-8. The sequence continues at coordinate 26,041 of SHMU01000031.1, forward strand.
CCTTCTCCCCACACCCAATGAGCAATTGGAGAATAAACAATAATCACCCAAATTGAGATAAAAATGCAGAATGACCCAAAATTTACTCTTTCCGAAAAGGGGCTCGCGATTATAGCCACGGTTATTATTGCAAACATTAATTGAAACACCATAAACAACATATCGGGCATCGTAGGGATCGAGAAAAAGTAGCCATAAATATCTCCTAAAATTAGCGAAAGATCAAATTCCGATTGGAAATCTACTCCCACTAATCCTATATAATCGAAGCCTCCAATAAATCCTCCTGCAATATCCGGAGCGAATGCCAAACTATAACCCAAGAAAAACCATATCACTGAAACGATTGCAATTGATACAAAACACATAGCCATCATATTGATGATATTCTTTTTTCTCAACAAGCCACCATAAAAGAATGCTAATCCCGGTGTCATTATGAAGACTAAACCGGTACATATTATTATAAAAGCAATATCAGCTTCTGCCATTTGTTAACACAGCTTTTTATTTGTTTTATTTTGTTTTAATTTGTTTTATTTTATTTTAAATTTTATGATATTTTTTTGTAAAATCTATATATTAATTAATTGATTAAAGGAATATAATCAGCTATATAAAGTTCTTTGAGAAATAAGATTAATTTTTGAGAGGATTGGAATAATATATGTTAAGTAATATTAATGAATGCTAAGAGAGTATGAATTAGTATGAAAACATATGAATTCTTCATAATATAAAGAGTTTAAGTTTATGAGATATTCGAAAAATAAAAAAAAAATAGGAAATAAGAAAATAATCAAAATAAATAAGAAAATGTGTAAGAAAAAAAATTTAAACATTAACGGACTTAGTGGTGAATTTCATAACAATTTGTTCAACTCTGAGGGGCAAAATGAACCCCAAGTATCCAGAAATTATTCCAAATGTTAAAAATATCTTAGAAATGAGGGCTCCTATGATATTGATACCACCAAATATGATATTATTAAAGATTTCAATGAAACCTCCCACAGAAATTAATACAATAAATAAGAGCAAAAATCGCGATTTTAATTTTATCCTGGAATCAGATGAATTATACGATTCGATAGTTATCCAAGCTGCTCCAACGACAAAAAAGCCCAAGGAAATACTTAAATAGAGATAGTCAAGAGGTTGATGGCTCTGTACGACAACCGAGTGTACAGTACCCAAAAGAGAAATATCATAAAATAAAATAATCCAATAAAATACCTGAAATAATGCTAAAAAGGTACCAATTGCTATTAATAGAGTTTTACGTGTTTTCCTTTTGATATTTGTCAAGTCAGTGACACCCACCGTCCATAGGAACAGAAAAATGCCAATAAATCCTTGTTGTATCATAAAACTTACGAAATCGGGAGGGATATTGTCAAAAATTAAGGCAATTGAAAAATTTAATCCTACACCAGACCATGCTAACATACCTCCAATAAAGATTGCACTTATATAGAACATGAGCCTATTTTTATTTTTGAATCCTTTATAAATCATAGTTATGGCTAATAATACCAATATACTAAGAAAGATCAATGTACTTACTCCAATAACCATCAAAGTCGGGTCATTTAATAAAATATCTCGTCCAATAAAGATCACTTATGTTTTCATCTTCCTCTGTGAAATTAATAATATAGAGAGTACTATATTATAATTTACTAATCATGTATTTAAAGGTTACATCTTCGCAAAGCTAATCTTGATTTTTTAATTATGATGAGATAAAAATCCTCAATTCTTATTAGAAAACCCCTTCAGAGAGTTAGAGAGATAGTTTATCATGACCCCTCAAGAACACTCCACCTTTCAAGGTGGAGATGAATTGAGGTCTATTTTTTTTGGAACAAAAAAAATCAGAAAAGCATTACACTCTACTCTATTTAAGTGTGATGATTTGTTTTCCTATATATAGATGAGTAAAGCCATCAAGTTACGGATATTCCCGAACGAGAAGCAACGGATTCAAATACACGACACCATCGGCTGTGCACGCTTCATTTTCAACCAGATGTGAGCAGAACGG